>JAJSAI010000019.1 GCA_024274695.1 archaeon
CCGTACACTACCGCGTGCTCTCCTGAGAAGAAAATGTTCCCAGGAGCCGAGCTCTGTTCCACGAAGAGTATTAGGGGCCCAGCCAGTTCTTAAAACTGCCCACGGCAATCGCCGCCAAAAGAGAGTAGAGTATAAAAAAGGGAACGGTGTTTATACTAGCATGGTTCCCGAGTTCCTGACGGTCAGCGTGTACGGGTTCAAGGCGTACGAGCTGTTGATCGCAGCGGTGGTGTTCTTCGTTACCCTTGTTATAGCGAAGGCCGTCGTGACAATAATAAAGAGGAGGGTGCACGAGCTCTCCAAGAAGACCAAGACAGAAGTTGACGATATCGTGGCGGCCATGATCTCAATATTCGGGTGGCCGTTCTACGTTCTCATAGCGTTTTACGTGACCCTTCACGCTGTCAGCGCCCCTGAGTATGTCAGAACCTGGTTCGGCTACCTTACCGTGGTGGTGACCGCGTACTATGCAGCCAAGGCTGTGAACAAGGCGCTTGACATGAGCATCACGGTCCTGGTCAAGGAAAAGCGCAGGAGGGGAGAGAAGATAGACCGGACGATCCTGGACTTTTTCGCGAAGATCGTGAAGGGCGTGGTGGCTGCAGTGGCAGTGCTTTTCGCGCTCTCAGGCCTTGGTTACAATGTCACGGGAATCGCTGCCGGGCTAGGGATCGGGGGAATAGCGGTGGCCTTCGCGGTCCAGAACATTCTGTCAGACTTGTTCAGCGCCCTTTCAATCTACTTTGACAGGCCCTTCGAGCTAGGGGACTTCATTTCATTTGACGGTGTCAGCGGGACCGTGAAAAGAATAGGCATAATGACCACAAGACTCACGAGCCTCACAGGAGAAGAGCTCGTGGTTTCTAACAACGACCTGCTGTCCACCCGTATACACAACTACGGCAGGCTCAAGGAAAGAAGAGTTTCCTTCAAAGTAGGGATAGAATACGGGACCCCCCTGAAAAAGGTTGAGAAGGCCAAAAAGATAATCAGGGAGATAATAGAAAAGCAGGAGGGGGTCAGGCTTGAGAGGGTCTACTTCACCGAGCTCGGGGAGTACAGCCTGGTCTTTGAGGTTGTCTACTACGTGCTCTCCCCAGCTTACGAGGACTACCTCAAGGCCCAGGAGAAAATAAACACCGAGATCCTGCGCAGGTTCGAGAAGGCGGGGATAACCCTGGCGTACCCGACGCAGACCGTTTTCGTGAGGAAGTGATGACTGATGGATCCTCCTGAGAACCTGCCTTGGACCAGGGAGAAGAGGACCCTTGGGCAGATCGCGGCTGACAAGATGACAGAATGGGTCGGGAGCTGGACGTTCATCTTCCTCCTCCTGCTCTTCATGGGAGTATGGATAGCGGTGAACTTGTACGCGTGGTTCATGGTCTGGGACCCGTACCCCTTCATCCTGCTGAACTTCGTGCTCAGCACTCTCGCGGCAATACAAGCGCCCATAATACTCATGAGCCAGAACAGGGCCGCGGAGAGGGACCGGCTCATGGCAGTGTACGATTACGAGGTTGACAGGAGGGCTGAAGCAGAGGTCGCGGACATGCAGAGGGATCTTGACGAGATAAAAGAAATGCTCCGTGACCTGAAGAAAGAGATCAGAAGGAGGAGGTAAAAATGCCTGTGAAAAAGCACAGGATCCTGAGAAAGGAAAAGGGGCCCAAGGAGGTTTTCAAGAAGCACCTGGAGTTGCTGAAAATGCTTGACGCTGTTGAAGGAGTCAAGAAAGGAGCGCATCCATTGGTCAGGAAGGAGGAGCAGCTCAGGGAAGCGGTGCAGGTCTCTTCAAACTATCCGTTCATGAAAGAACGAATAGAACAGACCGCGAGGGTCTTGTACCGTGACCTTAAGAGACAGGCCCTGAAACTGACAGGTTGGAACGAGGAGAAAGCTGACAGGCTCGTGAAAGAGTACCTTCTTGATGTGATAAGGGAAGAATACAAACGTAAGGGAAAGCGGCTGCCCAAGGGCATGAAACAGAAGATAGAGTCCCTGGGAGAATAGGCTCCCATGGCCTCAGCCGAACAGCCTCATCCTGTGCCAGTGAGAGTATATGCCCATGGCCAGCATTCCCAGGGTGAAGAACAGCAAGAACATGGGTAGCAGGAACGCCTGCACGCTCGCCAGGCCAGTGGCCCTTGAAACGTCCTGCTCCTCAGTGTCAGGAGTGGCGAACGCCTGCCACGTGAACTGAGGCTGCTTGGCAGGCTCTCCCGTGATCTTCTGAGGAGGATAATACGTGCTTTCCTGCCCCGGCATGAACAAGAACACCGAGAACGCGAAGAACGCGAGCACGGTCAGGACCAGAACGACCCTGACGAACTCCTGAGCCTCTTTCAAGGTCTTCGTCATCCTGGGCTTCCGGATTTTCTTTGGAGTGAACTTGAGTTTCTTGTACTGGCTCTCGGTCACCTCCAGAGGAAGCCCGAGATAACCGCAGTTGTGACAGTAGTACTTTTCAGGGAGCCCGAGCCCAACCATTCCGGCTCCTGTGAGGCTCGCGATTTCTATTTCCCTGCTCCCGCAGTTAGGACACACGAGAAACGTCCGGCTCTTCCTTCTCATTCCAGCACCCTCAGTATCGTCCTGTACTCTTTTTCCATGCTGACCTTGTCGTACCTTCCCGGGTGGGTCAGGAGGGTCACGCTAACAGTGTACTCCCCGGGGGTCACGTTGAACTTGGGGTATATCCTGAAGCTCGCGGTCTTCTCTCCTTCGGCTGGAACATAGTCGAGCCTCTGCCTCTTTTCCCGGGAAATGCAGCTGGGATCAAGCCCGAGCCCGGGAGGTACCCTCACGATAACCGTGGAAAGAACTTCCTCATCTCCCGGGTTCTTCACTATCACGTCAAGGTTCACAGGCTCTTTCTGGCCTATTATTATCCTTATCGGCGTGAACCTAGTCTTAACGGTCAGCATCCCATTTCACCGCATCCTTTGTTAACACACTACTCACTTAAAAACAATTCCCCTGTCCCTCCCTATCACCTTTTTTAATAACCATTCCCTTATGTAGGCTCATGACACGGATACCGGAGGCCGAACTGGTTAAGAAGACGGTCACGTTCAGGGTAATGAAGGTTCCTGACGATCCCGTGATGCCCAAGGATTCCCTGCTCAGGTGGCTTTGCCTGTGCCTTGGGCTGATAAGCGAGAACGAGTCAAGGGACACTGTGGTCAGGGTGCTCGATTCTGTCCTGTCCTGGCAGGCCAAGGGCGTTGATCCTACCGCCGAAGAAATAGCAGAGGAGGTTCCTGGTGCTTCCGAGAAAACGGTAAGGTACCATCTGAAGAGAATGTGCGATGCTGGAGTGCTTGAGAAGAACGGGAAAAAGTACTCCCTGACGAGGGCCGACGATGATCCGAGACTGCTGTCCTTCCCGAAAGCGTTTTTTCTCAGGAACGCTGACGAGGCCTCTGCTCCCGCTGAAAAGGTATTCGCAAGGCTTCTTGAAAAGTACTCACGGTAAGCGGGGTCACGGGTTGTAGATCCTTGCCTTGAGCAGTGTTTCTTTCAGGTCGTTCAGTACCTTCCTGGCGACGTCCTGCTTGTGCTTTAGCCCTGGTACGATGCTGTTCGGGTATGCTAGCCCTGCGTACTCTGCGTACAGGTCTTCCAGGCTCTCGTATAGGCTTCGTGCTTTCTCGTGCTCTCCTGCCGCCGCGAGTTCTAGTGCGTACCTCTTAAGTTCTCCTATAGCGTCTCCCAGCCCGAGCAGGAAGTACTTTGCTGGGACTCCTGGGTCCACTATCCTCCCTTTTTCAACCATCCCGAGGTAGACGACGAGCTCGGCGTACTCCTGGTAGGCGCTTCCCAGCACGCTGTCCCTAAGGTCAGGATACTGTTTCAGCATCTTCTCAATCTCTTTTATCCTGCGCTTTATTCTTTCAGCCTCCTCTCTCGCCTGCCCGAACTTTCTCAGCTGAACGAGCCTTATCGCCCTCGCGCACGTTGGAACGATTTCCCTGTTCGCTTTCAAGGCCCTTTCTCTTGCTTCAAACTTTTTGTCAAGCTCTCCTTCCACTTTCTTGAGTACTCTCATGATACCACCAGTGTCAGTGGTTCTTCAAGAAGATCTCTCGCTCTGAGAACTTCTTCCGGGCTGAGGGACATAATACTCTCAATCCTTTCCTCAGGCGTCCTGTTGCGCAGGCCTATTTCCCTCGCGTAGTCTCTCGCGAGTGACGAGGTCCTTTCCTGTTCATCGAGCCACAGGTAGTACTCCATTTTTTTGGATTTCCTGACGCTTCTTTCCGTGGGGACTGTTTCCTCAACAATCCTCCTGGCTATCCTGACAGCCTTTTCTCCCCTGCCCTTTTTCACGCCTCCTTCCACGCCGAACAAGGCGTAGTCCTTTCCGCTCGTGTCCATGAACGCTCTCACGCTGTAAGCCCAGCCTCTCTTCGTCCGTATCTCGGTGAACAGCTTGTTCTTCAGCCACAGCACCCTCCAGTACAATCTCAAAGCATCCTTGGTCCTTTCCTCACCCGTTTTCATGGGCCATAGTATTAGTATCCTCTCCTGCTCCAGCCCCCTTTCCTCGTGGTACTCTCCTACCTTGAAAACAGGCTTAGGATCTCTCGGTCTCCTGCCCCCTTTCCGGAAGGAGGGTATCACGGAGGGAAGTCTGGCGCCTGCGCTGACAATAAAACAGTTCTCCTGAGAATAGTACTTCTTGTAATGGTTTTCAAGATCATGCTTCGTGATATTTTTCACGGTCTCCTCTGCTCCCGCAGCGCCCACGCCAAGCCTTTTGCCCATTAGCAGGATCCTGCCCTTCTCGCGCGTGTACGCTCCGGGGTTATTGTGCTTTCTCCTTATTTCCTCGATTATGACCTCCTTTTCTTTCTCGTAGTCGTCGAACACGGGTTCTTCCAGCATTCTTTTGAACTCCTTCCACGGTGTTCTTTCAGAATAGTGGGCGCGCAGGTAGTAGTCGGTCATCCTGTCGGAAGTGGACGCGTTGAACCCTAGCGCATAGCACTCCTTCATTCTCCTCATGATCCTGTTATTGTCATTCCTTCTGGACATCATGTGCTCAACAAAGTGGCTCAAGCCCTCCTTTCCTCTCGGGTCATGGTTTTTTCCAACCCTGAAAAAAACGTGCAGGGCCAGAATCTCGTACCCTGTTTTTATGATGTACTCTCTCATGAGAGTAACTGGCGCATGAGAGAATATAAAACAATTGTGCGGGAAAAGGGTTTTAAGCAGCGCCTTCCTAAAAAATAGTGGAGGAGAGGATCTCACTTCTTCTTCCTGGTTGTTTTCCTGGAGGTCGTTTTCCTTCTGGTGGTCTTCTTGCTTGCAGTCTTCTTCTTTGCTGTTGTTTTCCTGGAAGCCGTCCTTTTCTTGACTGTCTTCTTTGAGGTTGTCTTCCTCGTTTTTGCTGCAGTCACCTTCACTGGCTTCAGTTCTAGTTTCTCTATTTCCCTCTGCACTTCCTCGAGCTTCTTCAGGATCCTCTGTCTCGCCGCTCTTCTCGGAACGTACTCGAGGGCCAGGAAGGACATTACCGCCACCCCAAGGTTCAGCAGGGTGAACACAACATCTCCCAGCCAGTACGCGTACATGGTCAAAAGCACTGCTCCGAAGAACATCAGCAGCTCGAACTCTGGAGAGACCCTCCGGCCCCTTACAGAGTCCTTGAAGAGCGGTATCCACGCTAGGAATACTAGGAAAGCGCCTAGCGCTCCCACAAAGTATGCTCCTGGGTCTATCATGTTTTCTGTGAAGGAATGCCTTGTTTTTAAAGGTTATGGGCGGAGAATAAGGAAATGCGCATGAAATCACTTGACCTGTTATTGAAAGAGTTCGGTAGACTAACGGTAGTGCAAGAGAAAGGGATTCCGGCAGTGTACTCTGGGAAGCACGTTCTCGTGATGGCTGGCACGGGAGAGGGTAAGACTGAGACTGCAGTGCTTCCTGTTTTCGAGAGAATCTCCGGCAGAACCGTGTCGGGAGTGAGCGTGCTTTACATTACTCCCTTAAGGGCCCTGAACAGGGATCTTACCAAAAGGATAACAAAATGGGCCAAGGCCTTCGGGCTGACCGTATCGGTCAGGCACGGGGACACGAGCCAGTACAACAGGAGCAAGCAACTCCGTTCTCCCCCTGACGTTCTGGTCACGACCCCTGAAAGCCTTGCGGCCATGCTCTCCGCTCCCAAGATGTCCGGAAACCTGAAGACTGTCAGGCACGTGATCGTTGACGAGGCCCACGAGCTGTACCCTAGCAAGAGGGGAACGATGCTCGCTGTCCTGCTTGAAAGACTTGCTGAAAAGGCGGGAGACTTCCAGAGAATCCTCCTGTCGGCCACAATATCTGATCCTGAGAAGACCGCGGAATACTTTTTCGGAGGAAGAGAGCACGAGATCATCACAGGATTCTCTGGCAGGAAGCCTGTGCTGATGGTAGAGCTTATTGACCCGGAAGAGAATGACAGGACACTGGCCCGGGCGCTTGACACTCCAGCGGAGGTCATAGCAAGGGCCAGGAGGATAATAGAGCTCTCTGACTCAAGCATCTGCTTCGTTAACACCAGGTCAGTGGCTGAACTGCTGGCCAGCAGGATCAAGGCCCTCGGAGGAAATCTTAGAGTGCACCACTCCAGCCTCGGCAGGACAGAGAGGCTGGACGTAGAAGCTGCCTTGAAAAAAGGGGAAGTGAAAGGAGTTATAGCCACGAGCTCGCTAGAGCTGGGAATAGACGTTGGAAGAATAAGCAGAGTAATACAATACGGGAGCCCGAGGCAGGCTGCCAGGCTCCTGCAGAGGGTCGGAAGATCAGGACACTCAAGGGATAAGACCCCTGAAGGGGTCATAATCGCCACAAGCCCTTTTGACGCGCTGGAGTCAGGCGTCCTGTGCGAGCTAGCCCTAGAGGGGTTCCTTGAACACGATCCCCCTCCTGAAAAACCGTACGATGTGGCAGCGGTACAGTCCGCCGGAATGCTCCTGTCAAAAGGAAGACAGAAGACGAGCGCATTGCTTGCCCTGCTCCGCAGGACAATCCCCTACAAGAGTCTTGAGCCAGAGGAATACTCAAGGATCCTGAAACAACTGGACTCGGAGGGCCTTGTGTGGCTTGGTCAGGAAGAGGCGGGCCAGACCAGGCTCACAAGAAAATACTACTACGAGAACCTTTCCATGATCCCCGACGAGAAAAAGTTTTTTGTCAAGGAAGCTGGAACAGGGAAAACGATAGCCGTGCTGGACGAGGCCTTTGTCGAGGACGGCCTGTCCGACAAGAAGGTCTTCATAGTAAAAGGCCAGGCGTGGGAGGTCATAGAAGTTACTGACCAGGAAGTGATAGTAGAGCCGAGAACAGAGTACCAAGCAGCAATACCAGCCTGGGAAGGAGAAAACATTCCCGTGTCACACGAGACAGCAGAGAGGGTGAGGCAGGTCATTGCCGGAGAAAGGCCTGTTCCAGAAGTCATAGTGCATAAGAACAGGGTAAGCCGGTTCGTGCGCGATCAGAGGAAGTGCTTCGTGCCACGGAAAAACGTGTTCTGGACAGAACAGGCGGAAGACTTCCTGATAGTACACTCTTTCTTGGGAACAAAGGCCAACAACACGCTGGCAAGATACTTCGGCTTCTTGGCTTCAGAGCTTCTCGGCAGGACAGTGGCCGTGTCAAGCGGAGCGTACCACATCGTGTTCCAGGGCCTAGAAGGGCCCGGCGTGCTGGAAGAAATACTCTCAGGAGAACACGACCTCGAGCCAGTGCTCAGGAAAGCCGTCATCCAAACAGGCTTGTACCAGCACAGGCTACTGCACGTGGCCAAGAGGTTCGGCCTGATCCCTAAAGACTCTCGGGTGCGCTCGCTCAAACGAATTTCCCGAATCCTGTCAGGCACGGTGATACAAGAGGAGGCTGTGAAAGAAGTCTTCTCCCAAAAGTTCGACCTGCGCAAGGCAGGAGAAGCGCTTTCCAGGGCAAGAGTGAAACACCATACCGGAAGGCTCTCGCCCCTGGGTCTGAGGGTCATGCTGGAAGAGCTGAGGCTCCCTGAACTGATGATCCCGGACAGGCCAGTCGAGCAGATCATCCAAGCAGTGAAGAAAGCGCTCGACGAGAAGATCGTCATGCTCTACTGCACGTACTGCCGGAAGCCCTTCTATCGGAGAGTGGCTGACCTTCCCGAGAAAATCGTGTGCCCTTACTGCAACAGCACGCAGGTCGCGCTCGTGAAAAGAGAAAGGATGTCAGCCGCGCTGAAAAGGAAGCGGCTCTCAACAGAAGAGAAAGAGTTCGTCAGGGAAGTGATGGACACCGTTCCCGTAATAGACTCTTACGGGAAGAAAGGAGTCTACGCTCTCCTCATGCGAGGAATAGGCCCGAGCACGGCCAAGAGAGTGCTCGCAAGGTCAAGAGCTGATGAGAGAATGTTCTGGAAGGACCTGCTCGACGCCCAGAGGGAGTACTACCAGCACAGGCAGTACTGGGACTGACCTAAAGAATAAATACTCTTCCTGAGAATTTTTTGGTATGGTCAGGAGAACAAGAGAAATGTTAAAGCGCAGGAAAGAGGTACTGCGGAAGATAGGGCTTCCTGAAGAGAAGGCTGGAAGATGGCTTGTTCTGGAAAGCCCTCCTAAGAACATTGAAGAGTACAAGGCAATCCTCAGAGAGGTCAAGGAAGAACTGAACTCCGTGAGCCAGAGGCTTAAAAAAAACCAAGGGAGAAAGCGCCAGGAGAGATCTTGAAGAAAGGCAGAAGCTCTTAGAAGCCGTGATCAATAAGGCCGAAAATAAGATAGCAGAATACGAGAGCAGGGAACTGGGCAAAAAGATAACCGAGAAGGCCGTGGAAGAACTCAAGGAAGAAGAGTACGCTGCTAGGAAGAGGAAGCGGGGATCACAGGAAGGAGAAAAGAGGAAAAAGGCTTACGAGGACCTCAAGGACCTCCTCAAGAGCCTGAGAAAGAAAGGATTATAAAGCTAGGGGATCCTGCTTATCCCATGGCGCGCTTGGCCACACTGCTGTTAGTGTTACTCGTCCTGTCAACAGCAGGACTTCCCTGGTCGAACAACTGGCCGATGTTCAAGCATGACCTCACGAGAACAGGCCGCAACCTAGGAGCAGGGCCCCTGTCTCCTCACCTGATCTGGAAGTATGCTACTGACAGCGGGGTCTTTACAGGGTCTTATTCTTCTCCTGCGGTCGTGGACAACATAGTCTACGTGGGGTCCAACAACGGCTCGTTCTACGCGATCTACGCGAACAACGGTAGTCTGCTCTGGACGTACGTCACAGGGGGAGACATAGACTCGTCCCCGGCGGTCTCTAACGGGATAGTGTACTTCGGGTCATGGGACGGCAACGTTTACGCCTTGAACGCGAGCACGGGAGCCAAGATATGGAACTACACCACGATCAGCAGTAACAGCATAGTCTACTCTTCTCCCGCAGTCTATAACGGAATCGTGTACATTGGGGCGAATGACAACAACACGTACGCTCTTAACGCCAGCACTGGAGTCAAGATATGGAACTACTCCACCGGAGACATAATCAGGTCTTCTCCGGCGGTGTACAATGGAGTGGTCTACGTCGGGTCAGTTGACTACAACGTTTACGCTCTTAACGCGAGTACAGGAGCGAAAATATGGAACTATACCACTGGAGGGATAATAGACCAGTCCTCTCCAGCCATTGCGGACGGCGTGCTGTACATCGGCTCCAACGACTACAACGTTTACGCCTTGAACGTGAGCACCGGAGTGAGGATATGGAACTATTCTACCGGCGGAAGCATTCAGTCCTCTCCCACCGTGGCGGGAGGTGTTGTCTACGTGGGCTCAGGAGACAACAACCTGTACGCCTTGAACGCGACTACTGGTGCCAAGATCTGGAACTACACAACCGGAGGGAGCGTTGACTCATCCCCTGCTGTTGTCAACGGAGTTGTGTACTTCGGTTCAGGGGACAACAAAATCTATGCCTTGAACGCCAGTACGGGAGCGGTCATCTGGGTTTACACTACTGGAAATTCTGTGTGGTCGTCTCCTGCTGTTGTGAACGGCGCGCTCTACGTCGGGTCATACGACAATTACTTGTACGCTGTAGGCACTGACGTTTATGTTGACAGGTGCACTCCACTCAACATTTCAGGAGTCACGTATCACCTTGTTGCAAACCTCTCCAGCGTCCAGGGATCGTGCTTCAGTCCCGCTAACGACACCGTGCTGGACTGCGGAGGGAACAGAATAGAAGGAGACGGCACTGGTTTGGACGCTGGAATAAAGCTTGCTTCCAGGAACAATGTTACAATCAGAAACTGTAACGTTTCACTGTTTGAGACAGGGATTCACGTCCAAGATTCCAACAACGTTGTGGTGGAGGACAGTGAGAGCAGGGACTGTAAGTCAGCGTTCGGGTCGTGCAAGGTCTTTTACCTTTACGCTTCCAAGAACGTTAGCATCTCGGACTCAAGCCTTTACAACGGAGAAGCTAGCCTTCAGGCCAACCCTTCGGGAGGAGGATACAACCTTTCAGCCAACAACCTGTACGGGTACAATGTCTCACTATACCTTTCAGGAGACAATTCCACCACCATATCCGGCCTGAACCTCACAGGAGACAGCAAGCTCAGTTTCTCGTCACAGGTAGACGAGCTAAGGTTCAATGTCCAGAACTCCTACATTAACGGAAAACCAATATATTGGATAAAGAACAAGAACGGGTACAGCGTCCCGGCGGACGCGGGCGTTGTTGGGATAATAGACTCTTCTAACGTGAACGCTTCAGGCCTTGTCCTGGACAAGAACAAGGAGTACTCTCTCGTCATAGGAAACTCTTCCTACATTAACCTTGTGTCCCTCACCCTGGCGAACACCACAATCCTTGTTACAGACTATTCCAACAACATTTCGGTGTCAGGCTCCACTTTTGACAACGCCAGCTTCTCCGTCAGCAACAGCGTAAGCAATGCTTACAACATAACCGTAGAAAGCTCCTCCTTTTATGTTGACGGCAATGCTGACACTTGGAACACCGCAGTGGAAGACGGGGGTTGCATGGCGTACGGTTTCAGCGTCTCCAATGTTAACATCACGATGGTGAATGACGCTACAGGAGTTTACTACTGTACTGACGGTTCCATGACCCTGTCAAACGTTAGGATCACAGGAACGGGAAGAGGGATTGATATTGACGGTGATCCATCATATCCCGCGGTCACGCTGTCCCAGGTTACTGATTCATCATCAGTAGGGGTAAGATTCCTTAGCCCGGCGGTGATAGATGGAACCAACTTCTCAAAACTGTATTCTTACGCGACCGTGAACATATCAAACGCAGTATCCGGATTTTTCCAGGCAGGGGACCAGTTCACTCCTGGCACGATAAACCTACTGTCCAACACGAGCCTTGACGGAGTCGGAATGACCGGCTCTCTTGTGAACAAGACAGTCTACAAGGTCTCAAGCCCGCCGGCAGGATACCCTGCTGACGCGAACAAGAGCATCAGCAAGTACGTGAACATCACGAACAACACAGCGTTCTACGGAGTGTTTTCTTTCAGGATGTACTATTCCAGTTCTGATCTTGTCGCCGTGAACGAAAGCACCCTGCGGTGTTACTGGTATAATGAGTCTTCTGGCGCGTGGGAGAATGTTAGTGCCTCGAGCGTGAACACGGCTGAGAATTATGTTGAGTGTAACACCACTCACTTCAGCGTTTTCGGGGTTTTCGGCCAGGCCCTGCCTGACAATCCTCCGAGCGTCACGCTAAGCTCTCCCTCTGACGGCGCGACGGTGCAGCCCGGGAACATCACGTTCACGTACGTTCCCTCTGACGATTACGGGCTCGTGAACTGTACGCTCTGGGCTAACTTCTCCGGATCATGGCAGGCTAATCAGACGGACACGAGCCCGGTTAACGGGACCGCGAACAATTTCACGGTCTCAGGATTGTCTGAAGGAGTCTACACATGGAACGTGCAGTGCTACGACAACAGGGGACAGGAAGGCTGGGCGTCCAGCAACTACACCCTGACCGTCAGCTCTCAGGCAGGCCAGGTGTCCGGCGCTGTCAGTGTCGTGAGCGCTCCGGGAACAGATCTCTCAGTGGTTATTCTTTTGTTCGCGGCAGCCATTCTGCTCCTGGCCAGTACCGGGCAAATAAAATAAATACCTTGAACTCCTTTTCTTCTTCTAGTAGGAATACCAGACTCTCCTGAAATGAGGGAACTGGTTTAGAGGGCGATGCGCTTTGCCTGTCCGGAGGAGAAAAAGAACGTTCAAGAATCTTCCTGGGTATGACGAGGAAGGGACAGTCCGCCTGCGAGAGCAGGTTTTCCGGGACCTGGTGGACAGTGGCGTCAGCCCAGAAAAAGCCAGGAGAATGGTCTGGCAGGCGTTCGAGTCAACCGTGAAGCTGAAAAAACCAGGGGCTGGCGAGGGCCTTCCTGAGAAAAAGAAGGAGTACAACGAGCTAGTGCGCGCGATGAAGAGGGAGAGGTCAAGGCTCAAGAGGCTGCTGAAGGACGTCTCGTCCGAAGAGCGTAAGAGAGCGCTCGTGAGAGAGCTTGTCATCCTCTCCAACGCGATAGAAGAAGCGGAGTACAAGCACGTGCGGGCTATTGAAAAAGAAAGCGTTCCTCTGGACGAGAGGATAAAAACCTTTGACCGGCTTTTCAAGAACGCCACCTCAGACAAGTTCTACGACGAAAAAGAAGCCAGCTTTTACAAGGAGTACCGGGATTTTCTCAAGGAACTGAAGGAATGGCTTGAGGAAAAGGAAGGGGGAGAATGAACGCGATCGTGTGCTCTGTCAAGGATCCTGCAGGAATGAGAATATTCGATTTCCTCACGCAGACAGAGTTCTCTCCTTCTGACGACAGGTGGGAGGGCATGACAGTCTACGAGAACGGCAGGGGATGGATTCTGGTCAGGACAGAAAGCGAGCTCGTGTACGCTGACAACCTGAATGATCTTGATGTTGAAAGAATTGTTTTCGCCAGCAAGCACGCTGCTGTTTCAGGAAAGCCCACGCTCACGACCCACGTTAACGGGAACTTCGGGCCAGCGGACTACGGCGGCAGGCCAGCCGAGCTGGCGGCGGCTGACGCGCTCACCGAGCTCAACATCTTCCTGCAGCTCTCACAGGATCCTCCCAGGGGGTATGAAGTGTCCCTGGAGGCAACGCATCACGGGCCGGCTCTCGACATCCCCTCCTGCTGGGTAGAGCTCGGGTCGGCCCCTGAACAGTGGAAGGATGAGAGAGCGGCAGAATATCTTGCTAACGCGATACTCGAGGGCATCAGGTCAAAGGAAACCGCTCCAGTTGCAGTGGGCGTCGGCGGAGGGCACTACTGTCCAAAGCTCACTCCCCGCGAGGGAGAGTACGCCTTCGGTCACATTTGCCCAAAGTACGCAATAGATTATCTTGACGAGAACACCGCGGGCCAGATGATCGGACGAACAGTCCCGAACCCTGAGTATCTTGTTGTTGACACGCAGGGAGTAAAACAGAAGACCCGAATCCTTTCACTGTTCGAGGGCATTGACGTGATTATGGTTTGACGTTCACCGTGGAAAATGGTTTTATAGGAAAGCAGCTTCCTATGACGAGGATGGACTTGAGGCAGACCGCCTGCAGGGTCAGGGCAAAGGCCCTAAGGGCAATAACCCGAGCTGGTTCAGGACATCCCGGAGGCTCCCTATCCTGCGCAGACCTGCTTGTTTTCTTGTACTTCGAGTGGATGAAACCGGTGGACGAGTTCATACTCTCGAAAGGTCATGCGGCCCCAGCATTGTACGCAGTGCTGGCAGAAAAAGGAGTGATAAAAGAAAAGGAGCTTGAAGGACTCAGGAAACCGTGGTCCAGGCTGCAGGGTCATCCTAACCGGAAGACTCTTCCCCTGCTTCCCGTTTCCACAGGAAGTCTTGGTCACGGACTGGCAGTCGGGACGGGTATCGCGCTAGCAAAAAAACTTGACAAGAGTCCTGCGAGGGTCTTCGTGATGCTCGGGGACGGCGAGCTTGATGAGGGGGAAGTATGGGAGGCGCTCGCCCTCGCGGGCCACAAAAATCTTGATAACCTCATCGCCGTTGTGGACAGGAACAACCTTCAGCTTGACGGCCGCACTGAGGAAATTCTCTCGCTGGAGCCCCTGAAGGAAAAAATCTCGTCATTCAAGTGGGCTGTCACAGAATGTGATGGGCACGATTTCGAGAGCATAAGAAGAGCGTTCTCAGAACCGCACCCTGGCAGGCCATTGTGCGTGATAGCCAGGACTGTGAAGGGAAAAGGTGTTTCGTTCATGGAAGGCAATCCCGCGTACCACGGGAAGCCTCTGACAGAAGAAGAACTGGAGAGGGCATTGGATGAGATTAGACTCTGCTAGGAAAGCGTACGCTGAAGAGCTTGTCAGGATAGGAGAGGAGGATGAGAGGGTAGTGGTGCTTGATGCTGATCTGAGTTCCAGCACGGGCACCAGAGAGTTCGGGAAAATGTTTCCTGACAGGTTCTTTAACGTGGGAGTTGCCGAGCAGTGCCTGGTGGACGTGGCCGCAGGCCTTGCCGTATCAGGAAAAACCGTTTTCGCAAGCTCTTTCGCGATGTTCCTTGCGGGAAGAGCGTTCGAGCAAGTCAGGAACACTGTAGCACACGATCACCTGAACGTGAAGCTCGTGGCCACTCACGCGGGGATAACAGTGGGGGAGGACGGGTCAAGCCACCAGTGCGTTGAGGACCTCGCCCTGATGAGGGCAGTACCAGGAATGAGGGTTATCGCCCCAGCTGACCCTGAAGAAACGAGGCAGGCTGTCAGGACCGCGCACTCAGAAGAAGGCCCGTTCTACCTGAGAATCCCAAGACCAAAGGTACCCGTAATTTTTGACAGCTCGCATGAGTTCAGATTAGGGAAGGTGTACGTTGTCAGGGACGGAAGCGATCTCACGATCGCGAGCACGGGAATGATGTTGTACAATTCTCTGGAGACAGCCAATGCCCTTGAAAAGGAAGGCTATTCTGTGAGGGTATTGCACGTCCCCACCCTAAAGCCAGTCACAAAAACAGAGATAGTGAAAGCAGCTTCAGAGACCGGAACAATATTCACAATCGAGGATCATAATGTGATCGGAGGGCTTGGGTCCCTCGTCACAGAAATAGTTTCGAAACACAGGCCCTGCCAGGTCCACAGGTTCGGAATCCCTGATGTTTTCGGAAGATCAGGCAAACACGATCTCCTTCTCGAGGAATTCGGCCTGTCTCCTGACAGGCTGCGCAACAGGATAAAAAAGATTTTGGAGGAGAGAGTATGAAAATCTTCCTTGACACCGCGAACCCGGAAGAAATAAGAAAGGCTTGTGACACGGGCCTTGTTGATGGGATCACCACGAACCCCACGCTTGCCAGCAGGGAGGACAAGCCCTTCCAGGAACTAATAAAAGAGATACTAGACATCGTCAATGGCCCAGTGAGTGTTGAGGCAGTGTCACGCGATTCAGCCGGTATGGTGAGAGAGGCGAAAGGGTACTCCGACTGGGGAGAGAACGTTATTGTGAAGATCCCGATGACCGTGGAGGGAATGAAGGCAGTGAAAGCCCTCTCAAGGGAGGGAGTAAAAACTAACGTCACGCTGGTGTTCTCAGCCAACCAGGCTTTTCTGGCCGCGAAAGCAGGAGCAACATACGTTTCTCCTTTTTTAGGAAGGCTGGATGACAGGGGGCACTCTGGGACCATTCTCCTGCAGGACATAATGCAAGTGTACAAGGCCAACGGGTTTGGCACGCAAGTGATTGCTGCAAGTGTCAGGAGCCCGACTCACGTGCTGCATGCCGCAAGGCTAGGAGTCCATGTGGCCACCCTGCCCCCGAGGGTGTTCTGGCAGTTGTTCGAACATCCTCTCACAAAAGAGGGTCTTGAAAAATTCGAGAGGGACTGGCAGAAAGTAAAACCCTGACCTTTCATTTTATTCTCTTGTAAATGTATTTCGTGCGGTAAGACTTTTCTTCTTCCACCACCTTCTCCAGTTTTATTCTCTTGTCCCTTATCTTGTCGGGCTCCACGTCAGTGACTATGTACCCTCCCTTCTTTGTCGAGTCAACAACGTGCCTTATCGCCACTTCCCTCTCGTCCCTTGTCAGATAATGCTTTACGTTCAAGAACACGGTCACGTCCGCTTTCCTGCTAGGCACTGCAGTCACTATATCCATGCCCGCAAACTTCGCCTTTTCCCTGTACTTCTCAGGCTTTTGTTCTTCTGTCAGCCTTGCCTTGAACGGGTAGTAGTCGTAGCCCCAGTAGTCTACTCTCGCGCCGGTGTTCTCCAGCGCGTTTATAAGCTCCCAGGGTTGTTTCGTCCTGCTCTTCCTGAACCCCGGCTCCCCGTACCCTATGTCATTAACGATTATCTTTTTCTTCCCTTGCAAGAGCTCTGCAAGTTCTCTGAAGGTTTTCGAGTGCCTTTTTGGGTATGTTGTTTCCCGTGGTGCAAGAAGCTCTTGCGAGAGGTCCTTTATCCCAGGAAGCCTTGCAGCGTTGCCCATGAGTTCTAGTTCTTCGCGGGACAGTTTTTCCCCAGCACTCCTTCTTGCTGCCAGAGTGTGATATCTGCGTTTCCAGGCTCTGAGTAGCATGATTTCAACGTATTTTTTCCATCTCATACTGTCATCTCCTTGCTCACCACTAATAAAAACTCTTCTAATTTTTCCTCTGGGATGGTGGCCCCTGCCGCGATCCTGTGGCCTCCTCCCACACCTCCTGTTTTCTCGGCCGCGGCCCTCATTATTCTTCCCAGGTTCAGGCCGTTCCGCACCAGCGCCCAGGTGCCTCTGGCACTGATTTTTATCATGCCTCCGTCGGTCCGGCTTCCTGCGAGCACGGGCTTGTTCAGGGGGATTATTCCTCCCTGCGCCATTCCCGCGACAGTGCCTATGATCGTTTCAGGAATCTCGTCCGCCTCAAAATAGTAAAAGCTTCCCATGTCCTCGTACCCTTTTTCCTGCACGAGCTCTATACCGCGCCTCAGGTTCTCCCTATGTTTTCTGAGCAATGCCAGGGCTCTTCTGGCGGTCTCCCCCCGTTCTCCCATGCAGATTCTTACTCCAAGGTCGTACGCTTGGTTCCTGCCGCACGCGTTGAGCAGGGTAGCGAACTCTTTGGCCTCGCTGAATACCGTGCGAGGTTCTTCCTTTGGGAGATCGTACACTTCCCCGATCAGGCTCTTGAGCAGGTCTTCTGGAACTCCTGCTGAAAGGGCTGTCTTGTAAAGCTCGGTGAAGAGAGCCGTCTTCTCCGCCTGGGACAGGTCGCAGTAGTACCTCCACTCGTCTCCTTGTTTGAGTCTTATCCCAGCCCTCCTTAGCAAGTCAAGACTGCCTCGCTCGCTCCCGCTAACCCCTGGAATGAAGGGATCGGTCGCGTAGAACAAGAACTGCACCAGAGGCCTGCTGTTCCTGCCGAACAGCACCAGGTCTTTCTTGACCTCCACCTCCCCAGAATCCACAGCATCAAGCAACACAGTCCTGTTCATGCTGACAAGACCAGTTCTCCTGTCCTGCATGTCTCCTACAGAGCCTATCACAGCAAGCTTGGCCACTTCCTTGCCAACGCCGAGCTCTCTCGCGACAAGATAGCACGCGGTGCTCCCTGAAAACTCCTTGTCCCCATTATACCCCTCCTCGCGCGGGTTGTACTGGACTCCCTTCAGGACCCCGTTCGCCTGGTGGTGGTCTATGACCGCGTACTCGTTCAAGAACTCGTTTATCATGCCCAGAGACCCTGACCCGAGGTCAACGAACACCGTTCTCCTGTCCTCCTCTTTCACTCTCTTCATGCTCTCTGGGTCAAGCTGTTTGACGCCCATGAACTTGTACTCCTTACCAAGTTTCTCGAGCGCCAGACCCAGGATCCCAGCCGAGCACAGGCCGTCCGCGTCGTGATGGTGCACAATAAGAAAACCGTCATTCTCGCGGATGAACCTGGCGACTTCCAGCAAGGGCATACCAGAAATTATGGGTGGTAAATAATAAAATAAGAGGAGGTTTTCCCTTCACCAGGTCCGATGCCCTTAAATACTTTGCATTCCTCTTGACTAAGGAGGGTGGTTGTGAATGCCTGCAAGGAAGAAGGGGGCTGTGAAAAGGGTTTTGAGAAAGCCTGACGTGGTGAAGGTAAGTCTTTCTCCGGAAGAAAAGCAAGCGGCCTTGAAGGAAACGTTTGACGTTCTTAATAGCCTGAAGAAGGAAGAGTTCAATCTTATCGCGAGCCTGGGCAAGCCGGGGGTTGACAGGAAGGCTGTCGAGCAGAGGCTCATGGAACTCAGCAAGGAGATAGAATCTCTGAAGAAGACGATAACAGAAGCCCCGAGCCTAAGGTCAAAGACATTCCAGAAGGCCTTGGAGCCTCAGATAGGCTCGTTATTCGTGTCAAAGCCAGGGCGAGAAGGGTACGCGGAAGTCAAGCGGAACATGAACCAGATCCAGGACTTTATCAACAATGCGAAGGACATAATCACGAGCGGCAGGCTCGGTCCAGAGACACGGAAGAGCTTGAGCAAAATGATATCAGAGTACGAGAAACAGCTGGAAATCCTCAGAGAGTACGAGAAGAAGTACCTGAAAAGAAAAGGGTTGAGGTGAATGGGTTTTCAGTAAAGCCCTTGGTCCAGCATCGCGTCCGCAACCCTCTTGAACCCAGCGATGTTCGCGCCCACCACAAGGTTTCCTGGGCTCCCGTACTCTTTTGCAGCGTTCCAGGCCTGCTCGTGTATCCTTTTCATTATCTGCTTTAGTCTCTCGTCAACCTCTTCGGCTGTCCACTGCAGGCGCATGCTGTTCTGGCTCATTTCAAGCCCGCTTACCGCCACTCCTCCCGCGTTAGCCGCTTTCGCCGGGCCGAACAGCACGCTGTTTTCCAAGAACAAGCGGACCGCTCCAGGTACGGAAGGCATGTTGGCTCCTTCAACCACTGCCTTCAGCCCGTTGTCTATCATTTTCTTGGCGTCCTGTTCTTTTATCTCGTTCTGCGTGGCGCACGGCATTGCAATGTCTATCTTTTCCAGTTTTTCAGCGATCTCCCATGGCATTTTTCCAGGATAGTACTGGACCCCGTACTCTTCAGCGTACTCTTTTATCCTGCCTCTCCTGACGTTCTTCAGTTCCATCACGTACTCCCACTTCTCTCCTTTTATGCCCTCGGGATCGTACACCGTGCCGTCCGAGTCTGACAGGGTTACCACTATTCCTCCCAGCTGGCTGACCTTCTGAGCAGCGTACTGGGCGACATTCCCTGCTCCGGATATTGCCACGACCTTCCTTTCTACTCCCTCTCCTCTCGTTTTTAGCATTTCTTCCAGGAAGTAAGTGACCCCGTACCCGGTGGCCTCCGGCCGGATGAGCGAGCCTCCCCACTCGTACGCCTTTCCTGTCAGCGCTCCCTCAAACCGGTTCACTATCCGCTTGTACTGTCCGAACAGGTACCCTATCTCCCTGGCTCCTACTCCAATGTCTCCTGCCGGGACGTCCGTGTCCGGGCCTATGTGCCTGTAAAGCTCGGTCATGAAAGCCTGGCAGAACCTCCTGACCTCTGAATCGCTCTTCCCCTTGGGGTCAAAGTCAGAGCCTCCCTTGCCAGCCCCCAGGGGCAGTCCAGTGAGAGAGTTCTTGAAGATCTGCTCGAACCCCAGGAACTTGACCAGCCCCAGGTAGACGGAGGGATGGAACCTAAGGCCTCCCTTGTACGGGCCAAGGGCGCTGTTGAACTGCACCCTGTACCCTCTGTTAACGTGCACTTCCCCGTTGTCATCCTCCCACGCGACCCTGAACATGACCACTCTCTCGGGCTCTGTAATCCTTTCAAGTATCTTTGCTTTCATGTACTCTGGTTTTTCTTTTAGCAGGGGCGTCACGGACTCCAGGACTTCCCTGACAGCCTGGTGAAACTCTTTCTCGCCAGGATTCTTTTCCTCAATCTTTTGTATCACACTCTCCACGTACTCTTCTGCGTTCATGATCAGTCCTCCTTTTCAGAACTAATTATGACGAGTGGAGAGGTTCAGGAGAGCTTATTTTAAATTCTGATGTTGCCCAAGCAACAACTTTTTTATGCTCCTCTCCCGGATGATCTTCAGAGGAGGTGTCATGTTTTGCGTTGCGTTAGGTGCGGGGAAAAGGCAGTGGCCTTGGCTGCAGGGCGGACAGCGTACTGCAGGCAGCACTACCTGGAATGGTTTGAGGAAAAGGTTTCGAGAACAATAAAAAAGCTGGGCATGTTTGGGACACGGGACAGGATCCTGGTGGCCGTTTCAGGAGGCAAGGACTCCCTCGTGTTATGGCACGTTCTCAACAGGCTGGGTTATTCCGCGGACGGAGTGTTCGTGCACCTGAAGATCCCGGAGTATTCTGACAAGAGTTTTGAAGTGACAAAACGTTTTGCCGAGAAGGAAGGCCTGCGCCTGCTGGTTGTGGAGTCCTCATCTCCCGTGAGGATCCTCGCGAGGAAGAGCAGGAGGAAGACGTGCTCTGCCTGCGGGATAGTCAAGAGGCACGAGCTCAACAGACTCGCTCACGAGCAGGGGTACTCTGTCCTGGCCACCGGACACAATCTTGATGACGAGACCGCAGTGCTCTTGGCGAATGTCATGAAATGGGACTCTCAGGCCCTGGCCAGGCAGTCTCCCGTGCTCCCTGGTTCTGGAAAACTGGTCAAAAGGGTCAAGCCATTATGCTTCTTGACAGAGAAACATTCTGCCCAGTACGCGTTGCTCGCAGGAATAGACTACGTGCAAGAAGAATGTCCTTTTTCGCGCAACGCCTCGACCACGTTTTACAAGAAGATGTTGAATGCCCTGGAGCAAAGGTTTCCTGGAACCAAGAAAAACGTTTACAAGAGGTTCCTGGAGTTCAGGAAAAACATTCCCCAGGAAGAGATGGTACTGAAGGACTGCAGAGAATGCGGTTATCCCACGACAGGAGACATTTGTTCTTTCTGCAGGATTGTCAGGGGATCACTTCAACCCCGTTGTTAGGATTAGGGTAGTCAAATTCCCCGAGCCTTATCCTGCCCTTTTTTATAAGGTCCTCCACTTCCGGTTTTATCTCCTGAAGGACGTTCACCAGGTGCCTCACGCTCTGGCATACTTTCTTGAAGCCTTCTTCTCCCCACAGTTTCGTCCGGTTGGCGAACAAGCACCTTCCCCCGCACGCCCACAGGATATCGCAGGAAGTGCACGGCTCGACGAGCCCTACCGTGTTCCTCAACTGTTCAGGCTTCTTTTCCCTGATGTTCCCGAGTCTTAGGAAGTCCCAGTCAGGGCCTATCGGGCACGCGAGCACGGTCCCGTCAGGCGCTATCGCGAACGCGTCCTGGCCCGATCCGCACCTCAGCCCAGAAGGCTTTCCTGTCAGCAGGGTGTGCATGACCCCTTGGAAGGGTGCGATCCCGAGCACTGTCCCGTCCCGCATCCAGTCCAGCCAGAGTCCCGCGAGCCTGGTGACTCCCTTGTTGTACTCCTGGAGCCAGGAGTCAAAATCCACTTCCTCCCACGTCCCAGGAGCGCTCCAGAACACGTCAAGCTGCCAGTGCACGTGATCGTACAACCTCCTGCCATCGTGCTCCAGGAAGAGCAGGTGGGTCACGTCATCGTACACGCTTGAGTGGTCAGAGACAGCCATCCTCGCGACAAGGTCTCTTGTGAATCCCCTCTCGCGCGCGTTCCTCGCGTTCCTGATGGCAGCCTCGTACACTCCTTTTCCCCTGTAATGGTTCGTGACGTTCTTGTCCCCGTCCACGGACGTTAGTATTGTGTCAAGCCTGTGCAGGTACTCGTCCGGGAGCTCGTGCAACAAGAGCGCGTTGGTCTGCAGATGCCAGTACCTTGCGGGCACCTCGTCCATGATCCTTTCAACCAGGTCCAGCGCGAGCAGCGGCTCTCCGCCGTAAAAGCTTATCCCTGCCTCAGGATCCCTTGAGATGAACCGTTTGAGCAGGCTCACGTCAATCTCCCCGGGCTTCCCTGGCCAGTCTCCTCCGCAGTACCTGCACCTGAGGTTACATTTTCCTGTGACGATAACGTGGTAGAGCAAAATCTCCGCTCCCTTCAGTTTAGTAGTCCTATCAGGTACAAGGGTATGCTGTTTCCTGACGTGTCAAGACTCTCTTTTAATATGTACCCTTTTGTTCCTGTTTGCGCCCTTCCTTTTGACCTTCCGCCTATCTCAAAGATCTTGCTATCGGCCATGTAGTCAGGGGCTTTTCTGCCCGATTCTCTCACGTAGCACGCGTTCTTCACGAACTCTGTGAAAAAGTCTTCTCTGACCCCCCCTACATTCTCAGGAGCCCCATACTCCGTGCACAACTGTTTCCTGAACGGAAACGCTAGTAGGAATTTCGCCTGTTTCCTGACGCTCTTGTGACCCCTACCGCAGGCGTTCACTTTCCTGAGTATCCCTATGCTATTTAGGTCTTCCAAGAGCGAGATCACGAACTTCGTGCTTTTCATTAAAGTTCTCGCGAGTCTGTTGTAACTCACTTGTCCCGGAGGGGAAGTGGCTATCACGCGCATGATCTTGAACGCCGCGTCCACTGTCTCCTTGTCGACCTCTCTCACGTATGCGAGGTCATTGTTTATCATTCTTTCAAGGATGCTCATGAAGACGTCTGGGTTTTTCGTGGAATAGTATGCTGGGAGTGCTTCTCCTCCAGCGTATTTCTCAAAGGACGGCACAAAGGGCGCGATCTGCCTGGCAAGTTCCCTTTTTTGAGAGATTATCTCGTCAAGCGTTTTCTTGGGCAAGAGCCTGCCATGCTTTAGGAAAACGTATTCCCTGAAAGAGAGGGGACCCAAGAATATTTTGCGCACCCTTCTTGAAAGCTCTGTAGCCTGTGCTATAAGTCCTATCATGGACGATCCGCTGGCCCACACTACCGTCCGGGTGGAATCGTAGAAGATCTTAACGTCCTTTTCCCACTCTTGGAAGGAGTGCACTTCGTCCACGAGCACTCTGGAGTACCCTCTGTCGTGCACTTCTTGCAGAAAGTCAAGAAGGTCAACACCTAACCTGACAAGAACTTCTGCGTTAACGTAAAAGCTTTGAGGATCTCTTCTTGCGATCTCTGTCAAGAGTGTTGTCTTGCCCACTCCCCTGATTCCGTATAGGACGACAACGTCTTTGCAGTCTTGGGTCTCCTTGATTATTTCCTCTGTCGCCGGCCTTAGCCTGTCAACCCTCTGAGACTCTACCTGGGATTGTGACAGTGAGAATATTCTTGTGAAAATTTTTTCCTCCATGTTTTTAAATAACTCAAATCACATATAAAAACTTTTTCCTAAAGGAAACAAAAATAGCAAATTTTGTTGCCTTAAGGAAATAAAAAACTAAAAAAAGGGGTTTCAGAGGTCGTGAGCTCTCACGGTCTGCCTGCCGTTCTCCTTTGCTCTCCTGGCAGCTTTTTTGACAAGCTCTTCAACCTGCCTGCTGAGAGCATCAGTGAAATCGCTGCTTGTCCTCATGTTGAGCTTCTTAACGAGCTCTTTGATCTTGCTCTGTACCACGAGAGTTTCAGCCATACGCCATTCCTCCTCCTTTTTTCTGGGGACAAACCAGGAACCAGGGGTATAAAAGGTTTTTCACGGGCAAACAATAAAAAAGTTTTAAAAAGTATTCTCTCGCGTGAGAGCCAAGAGAATGCAGGCTTCCCTGAAGCGCGCTGCCAAGGAAGAGCTTGAGAAAAAGAAGAGGAGGAGAGAATTCCTGCTGGACTGGCTGGGCGTCCTGTCAAGCAGGGCTAGGACAGAGGGATACCTGCAGGTGCAGGAAGAGGTTCTTGAGGTCCTGGAAAAGCTGGACGAGGTTACCCGGGAGATAAGAGAGCTTGAGGAAGACCTTGAGAAAGGAGCGCCCGGCCTCGGGCTAAGAGAGTTCCAGGAGCACTTGCAAGGAAAGTACAACATCGTGTTCACTCGGGGAGTGGGGGAGGAAGCCCGCAGAGAAGTTGAAGAAAAAATAAGGAAAAAGAAGCAGAGAATCGAGTCCATTGAGGAAGGCATCCTGCTTGCGACAGACCTTCCCACCCGGAACGTTCTTTCAAGAATTCTTGCCAAGGAGAAAGAAGAGCTGAGCGTGCTGGAGAACGCCATGAACGCGTTCAAGAGAAGAAGAGGTCTCCTGATCCCAGAACTTGAGGAGAGGATAAGAAACCTTGAGAAAGAGCTTGAGGTCGCGAGAAAAGAACGGGAGAAGCTCGTTAACGAGTACAAGAGGACAGGCAGGGAAGAGCTCGCTGACCTGTTCACGAAGCTGAGGGGCGTTGAACAGTCAATCCAGCACAGGATTAACCTGTTGAAGGAAGAGCTTGCAAGAGAAAAAGAAAAGCAAGGGTAATCTTTTTATCCGAGCGCCTTTTGGTACACTAGCATGCACTTCACTCTGCACAGACTGAACATCCTTTTGTCCGGGACAGAGACGAGAAGCATTTACGTTAACGGAATGATAAGATCTCTTGCCTTCGGAATAGCAGGGGTCTTCATACCCATATTCCTGCTGGAAAACGGCCTGCCCCTGCCAGGAATAGGCCTGTTTTACGTGACCCAGTACCTGTTTTTCGCGATATTCGCCCTGCAGAACACCTTTTTCGAGGAGCTCTTGGGAGGGATAAAGAAGATGATCATCGCAGGAACAGCGTGTTCCGCGATCTTCCTGGCCACTCTGGGAAGAGTCCCTGTCTGGATGTCTGCAATGCTCGCAGGAGCAGGGCTGGGGCTCTACTGGGTGTCAGTGAACACGGACTTTTCTCTGCACGTCCGGAAAGGGAAGGCTGGGAGCACGTTCGGGAAATGGACTTCCCTCGCCTCGGTCCCTGCCCTGTTCGCTCCCCTGCTCGGCGGCTGGCTGCTTGACGTGATAGGCTTCAGGCTCGTGCTGTTCATTTCCTCAGGAATCCTCGCGCTGTCCCTCATTCCCTTCGTCCTGTCAGAAGACATTTTTGTGAGGCCCAGGAGGAAAATCAGAGAGGTCCTGGGAGGAGAGCTCTCGGCAGAGTTCATCCTGCAGGGAGTTGTGTTCATCGCCTTCATCCTCTGGCCGGTGTACATCTTCTCCACCGGGAAAGACCTGCTCGTGGTGGGTGGTTTGTCAGTCCTCTCCTCCCTCGCCCTCATCCTCTTCAAGTACTCTTACGGCAGGCTGGCGGACAGGCTGAGCAGGCTCGCCCTCATGAAAGCAGGGGCTCTTCTTAACGCTGTAGTCTGGGTTCTGGCAATGCTCTCCGAGGACGTGGTGTCCCTTTCTGTGGTGTCCGTGCTGCTCGGGTTCACAGGGTCTCTTGTGGGCACGCCTTTGTTCGTCTTCTTCTCAGAGTACTCAAAAAAAGACCCTCTCGCCTGGATGTCCCTCAGAGAAGTCTCCCTGTGCCTGGGGAGGATAACAGCGGCCCTGCTGTTCTTCTGGTTCCCTTCCTTTGATTTCGCGTTCGCCCTGGCGGCCTTAGCCTCCGTGGGGCTTGCAATGGTAAAGCCAGTGCACTCTGAATAAAATTTAAAGGAGTGTGTGATATAATTCCGCATGGAGCCAATAGTTATAGTTGGTGCAGGCCCTGCTGGCCTATCCCTTCATGAGAAACTGTGCGAGTCTGGGATCAAAAGTTTGATCATAGAGCGTAAGAAAAGCGTTGGAGAATATGGCAATAGGGTAATAAATCTTGATACTTTCAAGTTATTTGGATCTCCTGAAGAAATAATCTCTTATAAAATAGATGAAGTCGTGTTTTCTTCCCCTTCTGGTGAAAAGTTACGCGCCAAAAAAGAAAGGGGGTACGTTATTAATAAGAGGGATCTAGAATTATGCTTGCTTGATAGGATTTCTGAGCCTAACATAGTATATGGTAAGGCAGTAATAAAATTAAATAAGAAAAAGAAAAAACTTCTTACTTCTGATGGGACGATCTTTTCTTATTCTATACTTGTAGGATGCGATGGAGTCCATTCTACAGTACGAAGTTCTGTGACAGATGAACAGATTAAGACAATAAATTGTTACGCGGAAGAATACGATGGCCAGGAACCCACTACCGTATTCGTAGAACCTGATTTGGCAAAAGGCTTTTATGGTTGGATAATGCCCCTGTCAGATAAGAGAATTGAGATAGGTATAGGTAGTGTCAACAGAGGAGTTTCCCAAAAAGAACTTTTTCATATCTTGAAAAAAAAACATGGATTAGATAAATATTCTAGGTCACTTAAGATAACGGGAGGAACACTTCCTGTAGACTTTCTGAAAAGAGAAGTGTATTCTGATATTGTTCTGATAGGGGATGCTAGTGGAGGAGAACCCGCAATGGGGGGATCACTTCACAAGACTGTTGATGAAGTTAATCTACTTTTCAATATTCTTTCTGAGAAAAAAAATTTAGAGGAGTATGATATCTTATGGAACGGATTTTTCCTTGAAGAGTTTAAAACTCAAAGAAAACTTAGAAATGCGATTGACTCTGCTACAGAGAAAGATATTGACAAAGTGTTCAAAAAGTTACATAAAAAAAGATTACCTGATAAGGGGCTCGTTACCACTATATTTAAAGAGATTGCTCTTAATCTTGAAAAGTAAAACTTTTTAATTTCTTTTAATTCTTTTGAAGAGATATGTTGACATATCCAGAATTAGTAAAGTTAATGCTTTCTGGGAAAATGAAGCTTTCTTTCGGAGAAATACTATTCCTTGGACATCCTTTTTCTCTGATGCCGATGTACTTTTACGAAGAACTTACTAAGAGACTTATTGAAGATCCTGAAGAAAGAGAAAAGGTATATTTTGACGCATGGAAAGCGGGGTTTAAGTTTACCTTAGATATAGTGAACAAGTACTCTCTAGAAAGCTTTGAAGATAGATACAAACTTGCGATGGACTTGGTGAGCATGTCTGGTTTTGGGGATTATAGAACGATTGAATTCTTTCCAGGTTACGCTATTTTCAAGATAATAAACAATCCATTTCCAAAATTATTCTATCCCTCAAATCTTAAAGTTGATCACATTTTGAGAGGCATTAATGCGGGCGGCGGAACCGTTGTTCATGAAAGAATAATAAATTGTGTTGAATTGGAATGCGCTGCTGAGAACAGTAAATATTGCTTGCATGTGAACGGGAGTCAAAAATATTTAGAAGAAAGAATAGAAAATGAAAAAATTCTGGAAGAACAACTTGGAGATATTAAAAATCTTCAAAAGAAACAAGTTTCTTATTTGAAAAGGAATTACAAAAAAATATATAAAAAATATTCTATAGAAAAATAACAAACAATATTAAGAATAATAAAATTATTAAAATTCTTTCATAAGCATATACTTTAGTATAATTTTTTTGCCATGTTATTATTAGAGCTAAAATAATAAACAATAAACTAACAAGGGATATCACATGTTGATTAATGATTAATGTAAATAATCCTAATAAAAATCCTGAAGAAAGTATCCATTTTCGAACTATTCTCATACCCTTTTTTGTACCATATTTTGTTGCCAAAGTCTTTTTTCCGTATACTGCATCGTATTTAGCATCTTTGAAGTCTTTAGTTGAGATGAGCGCGGAAATAAATAGCGTTAACAAAAAGAGGTTAACGATGAACTGAAAGCTAATCTGCTCAGTTAAAATTATTAGTCCCAATACTCCTGTCACAAAAAATGAGCCGTAAGCTAAGGTGATTGGCCCTACAAAAGGAATTCTCGCAAGCCATAGTGAGTAAGATATCCCTATTATAAGTAGTGAAAGAGCAAGCATTATACCCCAAAATCCTCCCATAACCCCAACAACTAATCCAGAACTCCAGAGTATATACATCACTCTTTTAGCTTCGTGTATGCTGATTCTTCCAGAGGTAAGAGGTCTGTAGGGCATGCTTTTTTTATCTATCTTGTAATCAATTATATCATTTAGGATTGCTCCTGCAGAATACATGGAAAAGATGATTGCTGCAGAAATAGCAATTTTTGACCAATCAAATTCCTGAGCAAATGCTGCAGCATAGAACAATGCCAAGAAATAAATAAGGCTATTCCAAGGGCGCATAAGGTCTATGAAAGAAAGGATCTTATTTTTGGAGAGTTTTTCGGAAAAGAATTCTTCCATAATTTCACTTTAGTAACAGGCTTCTTCCTTTTTCTGTGTTCACAACAATCCCTTTACCTCTTATTATGTCAAATGAGAAAAATGCTTTTTCATGCTGAGTTAGTCTCATCTTTCTGATCTGTAAGTTTCGGGAGGACTCTCCTGCAATTCCAGTAAAGTATAGCAGAATTACTCCATCTACCATAAACTCACTGAATGAGTCTCTACTAAGAGACTTAGAGTCTTCTAGCAATTCTGACGTGATCAGAACACTTGCTTTGGTATCTCTCAATGTTTTGAAGAGTCTCATGAGGATAAATTTGTTTATTAGTTTGTCGTTTAATGGAAGGGGTATTACAGTATCCTCTACAACGGTATAAGGTGTAGAAATAAAATGAGAAAAAATAGCGTTAAGGTCTCTAATCCCTTTTTGTGAAAGTATTGTTTCATATTTTTTTGGCAGGACCATAGAATAACTGTCTAACAGGGTTGTGACAGAATCTATCACAACTCTTTTTGGGCCAAACTTTTTACATTCCTCTTTAATTTTGTTGATCATACAACCCTCTTCAGGATTGAGAGAAATAACACGAAGTTTCTTGGATTTTTCATCTTTTTTCAAGTCTATATTAAACTGTTTGGCTTGTTGAATTATCATTTCTTCGGATTCTTCAGTGGTAAAGAAAAGAGTTTTCTCATTATTTTCCGCCCCTGCATGTGCATAATGTATGGCAAATGTTGATTTTCCAGTTCCTGCCCCTCCAGATATGAGAATAATGCTTCCTTGAGGAAACCCTCCTTGTACAAGTTTGTCAAAGCCTTCGACACCTGTTTTTATTCTTTTCATAAGCACCACCGCTTATTAACCTCAAAAGATAAATTTATTTAAAACTTTTTTGATTGCTCATATGACGATCTCTTCCCCGGGCTCGGGAATGCTGTTCTGTATTCCCTTCTTTTCCAGGGTCCTGGAAAAGCTCTTCTGTTTCTCTTTCTCCCCGTGAACCAGGAACACCTGCTCCCGCGGATGGTTCTCTTTTATCCAGTTCAGCAGATCGTTCCTGTCAGCGTGGGCTGAGAGCCTGAGCTGGTGTACCCTGAGCTTTATTTCCACTTCCTCGTCCCCGATGATCACGTTCCTCGCTCCCTCTGATATCTGTCTTCCGAGAGTGCCTTCGGCCTGGTACCCTACGAGTATGACCGAGTTGTCCTTGTCTCCCGCCAGTTTTTTCAGGTAGTATACGCTAGGCCCTCCTGTCAGCATCCCGCTCGTGCTGACTATTATCGCCCTCTCTTTCTCCAGCACGTCCCTCCTGTCCTTGGTTCTCGGGGTCTTCCAGAACCTTGACTTGAATGGATCGTCGTCCGCGAGCAGGATCCTTCTTGGTATTTCCTCTTTTAGCCAGAGGACGTTGTGCCTGTATATCCTGCTCGCCTTTTTCACCATCCCGTCCGCGTAACCGTGCTCGTTGGAAAGGAATCCTGACCTGACGTAGTTGTCTATGATCATCATGACCTCCTGTCCTCTTCCCACCCCGAAAACGGGGATGAGCACTTTCCCAGGAGTGCTCCTGATTATTTCGGCCAGTTCCCTTGAAACTGTTTTCAGGCTCGGCAGGAGATCGTCAGGACCAGAATAGGTTGACTCTGTTATAAGATAGTCTGTCCTGGGGATCTTTTTCTCCGCCCCGTACAAGAGGTTGGTTTCCCTCGTGTTCATGTCCCCAGTGTAGTACAGGCTCTTCCGACCCTTTTTCACCCTGAACCCTGCGGCCCCGAGTATGTGTCCTGCGTTGTAAGCGGTGACCTCGAACCCTGCCACCCTGACAGGCTTCTTGTACTCCAGGAAAGAGAACCTGGACAGGATCTTTTTGACATCGTTCCTGCTGAAGTTAATGTCCTTTTTCGCCACGCCCAGCCTGTAGTAGTCTGCCAGCAGGACCTGGACGAGGTCAAAGGTCGGCTTGGTGCTGTACACTTTCCCCCTGAACCCGAGCCTTTCCAGGTCAGGCAGGAACCCTGAGTGGTCAAGGTGGGCGTGGGTCACGAAAACGGCCTTAAGCGACCTCGCAATCCTCTCGTCCAGCAGGGGATACTCTTTAGGGTCTCCTAGTTTGACCCCGCAGTCCAAGAGAATCCTTTTCCCCTTGTCCTCCAGCATTACCGCCGATCTTCCGACTTCTCCGCAGGCTCCCAGAAAACAGACCTTCATCAGAACTTAAGTAGGGGGCCAGTGTTTTTAAACTCTCCAGGCTTATTTAGCCTTTAATGGATCCGTTTGTAGTACTCGGGCTTGCCGCGCTGGCGGCCTTGGGAGCGTTCGTGGCCGCGATAGTTTACAAGGCGAGGAAGACCTCAGGGCCTACTGTTAAGGAGATAGAGTCCTTGTACGCCGAGTTCGACAGGCTGATAAAAAGAAAGGCGAAGTACCTGTCAATGCTCGAGGTTCTTGATGACGCGAAGAAGTACGGGAGGATCTCCACGTCCCAGTACGCCGAGCAAGCGGGCAGGATAAAAAAGAAGGTTCAAGAGACAGACAAGAAAATTGATGAAGTGATCAGCAGGCTGGCGCTACCATACTACAAGAAGATACTGAAGCAAGAGACTGCTGTTGAAGGAAAGAAACTGAACTATCTGCTCGTGCTGCAGGAGGACAAGAAAAAACTGCAGCAGAAAGTGCTTGAACTAGAAAAGACCCTTGACGCCCTCAGGCGGAAGCTCAAGATAACAGAAGAAGCTAGGGACGAGCTTGAAGAAGAGGTTAGGTCCCTGGAGGAAAAGCACAAGAACAGCATGCTCGAGATGGAGTCCAGGCTTGATGCGGCAAGCAAGAAGATAGCTGCACTGCAGAACGAGCTTGAGGCCCTGCGCAAGGAAAAGGAAGAGATTGAAAGGAAACTGGTTGAAGTGTCGGAAAAAGAGAAGGAGTACAAGAAGAGAGCGTGGGCCGCTGAAAAACAGCTTGAGGCAAGGGGGGCTAAAGAGGAGGAAGTTAGCAGGGTTGTTGAAAAGTACAGCGCGGAGGAAGAGGAGCTGAAGAAGAGTCTTGAGAAGGCCAAGAAGAGGATGGAGGAGTACTATCACAAGATCCTGTTGTTGCAGACCATAATAGACAGGTACGCTGACAAGATAGAAACAGAAGAGGCCAGGACCATTCAGCAGGTGAAGGAGAGCGTGCAGCCGAAGAACAAGAAAGTGCTTGAAGTGTGCGAGATAATAACGTCAGAAATCCCCGAGTACGATCCCAAGAGAGATCTTTTGAAAGCCTGCCAGCTCGCGTACGAGAGGGTTTCGGAAAGAATAGCGTCCGTGAAGGGCCCGGGTATAACGTTCTGGATGACAATAGACGAGATCCTTGACAAGAGGATCGCGGACTACGAGGACAAGGCGATCCTCTTGTGCTCTGTCCTGAGGGCCTTAGGGGCCGACGCGAGCGTTCTCATACTCCAGATGTCGGACGGGGCCAACTTTCCGGTGGTAGAACTCAGGCACGGGGAAAAAGTTTACTGGCTTGACCCCAACCACCCGCACGAGTTCAACAAGTACTCTGCAGGTTCCCGGGAAGAGGTAATGAAAGAGTTCTCGGCAGAAGGAGCAAAGCCCGTGAGCGTGTTGTACGAGTTCAACGATCAGGAGTACAAGCAGAAGGAGTGACCTCTGTTGCTGCAGGTGCTGCTCGCCACCCTGGCCGACAGTGTCATTGCACTTGTAGGAGTAGCAGCCCTCAAGGCCAAGAATCTTGAAAAAACATCCTCTCTTCTGGCTGCTTTTGCCGCAGGCACCCTGCTCGTCGGAGGCCTTGCCCACCTGTTCGCAGAATCTCTTGATGGGATAGGCGCGGACGCCGCAGTGCTCTTCTTTTTGATAGGGTTCTCCTTCTTCCTGTTGTTAGAGTTCTTCCTGAAATGGCACAAGTGCGGGTGCAAGGCAGAGCCCTTCACTTACATGATACTCTTGGCCGACGGGGTGCACAACTTTTTTGACGGCGTTATAATCGGGGCCAGCTTTCTGGTGAACCCCTTGTTCGGCTGGATCACCACCGGGCTCATAATACTGCACGAGGTGCCCCAGGAACTGGGAGACTTTGGGATCCTTGTCCAAGGAGGGCTCGGGCCGGCCAAGGCCCTGGCATACAATCTCGCTTCCCAGCTCTCGTGCGTTCTCGGAGGGGTCCTGGGATGGTTTGCTGTTGTTGGGGTGGTCCCGCATGCCCTTGCGTTCTCTGCAGGCGGGTTCGTGTACATAAGCGCGGCTGACCTCGTGCCCAGGATGAGGGACAATGCAGCTGTGATCGCCTTCTTTTCTGGCCTGATCCTGTTAGAAGCGCTCAAGATAGTTTTATAAATTAATAAAATTATAAAATTTGTGATGGATGTTCTCGCCAATTTTGAGGTCTTGTTCAAAGCAAGGGGCCTCTCAGCGGTCCACGGCAGAGTGTTCGGCACCCTGCTCTTGTCAGGAGCGCAGATGACGCAAAAGCAGATAGCCAGAGAATCAGGGTATTCCGTCCCAGCGGTGAGCATTGCCCTTGACGAGCTCGTCAAGCTTGGGCTGGTAAAAAAGAGGAAAAAACAGAGGACCTTCTACTACTCTGCCGACGCGGACCTCCCTAAAATAATGCACGACTTCCTTAAAACAATAAAAAAGGACTACGTGGAGCCCTTCCTCCGGGAGATAAAAGAGTACCCGAGGACGGAGCCCGTGAAAAAGTTTGAGAAGAGCATGAAAAACCTTGACAATTACCTGTCAAGATTACTGGAGGTGCGAGTATGACCAAAGGAGTTTTTATTGACAAGACCAAGTGCATGTACTGCGGAGGGTGCACAGCAGTATGTCCTGTCAACGCCCTCGAACTTAAGGAGACGTACATAGAGTGGGATCCTGAAAAGTGCATATACTGCGGGGCGTGCGAGAGGTTCTGCCCCGCTGGAGCAATAAAGGTGGTGAGAGAATGAGACAATGGCTTCAGGAAGAGTATGATGTCATAGTCGTCGGGGCCGGGCCCGCTGGAAGCACTGCCGCGAGAGAGTGCGCTAAACGGGGCCTGAAAACCCTGGTCCTTGAAAAAAGACAGGAGGTAGGAGTCCCGAAAAGGTGCGGGGAAGGACTAGGAGAAGGCTGGTGCAGGATAGCAGGAATAACCCCTGACCCGAAGTGGGCGAGGTACGAAATGCACGGGGCAGTGCTCTGGTCCCCCTCCGGCAAAAAAGTGGTGATACCCACGCCCACGAAAGGCTGGATAATAGAAAGAAGAGTCTTCGACAAGTGGCTGGCCGAGAAAGCGGTCATGGCAGGAGCGAGGATGATAACCAAGGCAAGAGTCATAGGAGTCATAAAAGAAGAAGACACAGTAAAGGGTGTGATCGTGGAAACCCCTGACGGGGACTTCGAAGTCATGGCAAAGATAGTGATAGCCGCTGACGGGGTTGACAGCAAGACCGCAAAGTATGCTGGGCTTAACACAGTAAACCCCGCCACCGAAATAGACTCAGGGTACCAGTACGAGATGGTCGGTCTCAAGATCCCAGAGCCCACGGACATGATACACCTGTACTTCGGGTGGGACGTTGCCCCCAGGGGATACGTCTGGATATTCCCGAAAGGACCTGACCACGCGAACGTGGGAATAGGGATAGGCGGGCACATTGACAAGGGAACCGCAAAAGAATACCTTGACAGGTTCATAGAGTCCCATCCCGAAATCTTTGAGAACGCTGGGATAGTAGAAGTGAACGCGGGAGGAATCCCTGTAGGCGCTCCCCTGAAAAAACCGTACGCGAACGGCCTGCTCGTGATAGGAGACGCCGCGCACATGGTCAACCCCATACACGGCGGAGGAATAGGCACTGGCATGGAAGCAGGAATACTCGCGGCAGAGATAGCTGAAAAAGCAGTGAGGTCCGGCAATGTTTCAGAAGACGTCCTGAAAGAGTTCGCGGAAAAGTGGTACGAGAAGAGAGGAAACCAGTTGCTCCAGGTGCTCAAGGTCAGGAAGTTCTTCGAAGACCTCACGGACCAGGACATGGAAAAACTAGCGGACATACTGGACGACAAACAGCTCCTGCTGGACTTCGCGGACGGCAGGAGGACAGCCGCGTTCCTGAAGTTCCTGGCCAAAGCGCCCAGGATCGCGCTGAAGGCGGCAAAGCACCTCAAGTGAAACCCAAAAACCCTCCTTTTATAATCTTCTCCTGAGTCTATTACCAGGATGAAGACAAGACCTGTCCTAACGATAGCACTGATCCTTCTCACGCTGGGCACCTACTTCGCCTTCAGTAACGCGTACCTGTACATCCGCCAAGACAGGCTGCTTGCTCTGGCGTTCTCCTGGCACAACGTCTTCCCTGGAATAATCACGTACATGTTCGCTCACATAGGACTAAAGCACCTGTTCGGCAACATGCTCCTCCTCCTTCTGGTAGGAGCAATCTGCGAGGAAAAACTCAGGAAAAAAGACTATCTTGCGATATACTTTGCCTCGGGGGCGGCGGGAGCTGTGCTGTTCTCGGCAATAAACCCTAACGTCGCGCTGGCAGGAGCCAGCGCATGCATCGCGGGCCTTATGGTTCCTGCAATGATAATAAACACGCGGCGGTTCGTGCTGGGAATGATCCTGGTTGCGGTTTTCTCCACGACAGTCATGATGCCGGTCCTGACAGTATTCTCAGAATCCTTGCACCAGAAGACGGTTAAGGAATACACTGTCCTGAAACAGGAGTACGAGAACGTAACAAAAGAAAAGCAAGAGCTTCAGACAATAATACTGGAGCTGAACAAGACCGAAGAAAAGGTTAGGGAAAAGCTTGAGAAGGGAGAGATAACGGAAAGAGAGTATATGATTATAATCCAGAACGTGAGCTTGCAAAGGAACGCCACGCTGGCCAAGCTCGCTGAAAAAGAACAGGAAGAGAAAAAGGTCAGTGAAGGGGTGAACAAGACCCTTGAGCTCAAGGAAAACCTTGAGCAGGGGATAGAAAGAGAAAAAAGGATGGTCACCAGCGTGCTGGTGCACGCTCTCGGGTCGGTGGTTGGTGCAACATACCTGCTGTTGTTCAGGAGGGACATCCTGTACGACGCTGTCTTCGAATGGAAGAACGCTGCATGGAGGTTGAAAAAACGCTTAGCACGATCTTCTTGAGGCACCTGGCAAGAGAACTGGACTCTGAGCTATCAGGAGGGTTCTTCGATAAAGCGCAGCAGATAGGGCCCGCGGAGTTCAAGCTCTCATTCCGCACGAAGGCAGGGAAGAAGGATGTTATTGTAAGGCTCCCTGGGCTCGTGAACATCACCTCATACAAGATCCCTGCCCCGAGAAAGCCGAGCAACTTCGCCATGAAGCTGAGGAAGGAGATCTCAGGCAAGAAAGTTCTGGCAGTGAAGCAGCACGACTTCGACAGGGTCATCGTGCTCGACTTCGGCGAAAAAAAGCTCGTGATAGAGCTCTTCTCAAAAGGGAACCTGGTCCTGACAAAGGACGGCAGGATACTCGCCGTTTTCAGGTCAGAAGAGTGGAGGGACAGAAAACTACGGTTCGGGGAAGAGTATGTCTTCCCGAAGAAAAAAGCAGACCCAGAGTCAGAAGACTTCCGGGAAATGCTCTGCAGAGAAGGAGAAAGGGCCCTCGCCCTTGCTGTGGGCAAGGAGAACGCGAGGCTCCTGCTGAAATCGCTTGGCATCCCGCAAGGTCAGAAGGAGTACTCTGAAGAACAGGCCGGCAGAATACTCTCCCGGCTGGAAGAGATTCTAAACTCTGACACCAAGCCAGTGGTGCAAGAGGGCATACTGCTGCCGGTCCCCATCCTGTCCTCAGAGCCGGAGAAGGAGTACAGGACAGCGAGCCAGGCAGTGGACGAAGAGCACCCTCCTGAACTGAGAAGAGAGGAAGGGAAAGAGTCCAAGCTTCAGAGGATGCTGGAAATGCAGAAGAAGACCCTGCAAGAGTACCAGAAGAAAGCAGAGGAAGAAAAGCAGATAGGTGACCTGATAATGCAGAACGCTCACGTGATAGCAGAGGCCATAAGGCTATTCAAAGAAAAGGACGTTAAGGGCCTGGAAAGGCTGGGGGCGAGGATAACCAAGGACGGAAAAATAGAGATAGACCTCTGACCTGCTGACGAAGATTCTGAGAAACGGTTCGGCTGGACGAAAAAATCAGGAGATCAGGCTCTCGTCAACCACTATAACGTCACTGACGGCGAAAACAGACTTGTAAGGAACGTGCCCGAGTTTTCCCACTTTCTGGAGTCTGCTGGCAGTCCTTGAGTCGCTGTTCACCTCTATGAGCAGGCCTTCTATCCTCCCTGTCTCCTCGTCTATGGTCAGGTCCGCGAGCCTGCCCAGTTCCTCACCAGAGTTTGTGATCACCCGTTTTCCCCCGAGCTGCCTGGCTATCACGAACTTCTTTGAAGCCATTAAACACCACCTTCTGGAATAAAATGCCTGCACTGTATTTAAACATTTCCCCCAAAAAACCATGTTACGTCAAAAGACGAACCCGAATCCGTTAGTTATTTAAACTTGTTCTTGTCTTATGCTTGCTCGTGGCAGGCATTGTTGGTTACGGAGCGTACGTGCCCAGGTACCGGATAAAGGTTGAAGAGATCGCGAGAGTGTGGAACAAGGACCCTGAGGCGATCAAAAAGGGATTGAACCTTCTAGAGAAAAGTGTTCCCGGTCTGGACGAGGATTCCGTGACAATCGCTGTTGAAGCGAGCAGGAACGCGCTTTCCCGCGCTGGAATAAGCCCTGAAAAAATAGGGGCTGTTTTCGTCGGTTCAGAGTCTCCTCCTTATGCTGTCAAGCCCTCTGCCACCATAGTAGCTGAAGCAATAGGCTCTGTCCCAGTGATGATGGCTGCTGACCTGGAGTTCGCGTGCAAGGCCGGGACCCAGGCGGTTCTGAACTGTATCGGGCTCGTGGACTCAGGGATGATAGATTACGGACTGGGAGTAGGATCTGACACGAGCCAGGGCAGGCCTGGAGACGCGCTTGAGTACTCTGCTTCAGCCGGAGGGGCGGCGTTCATCATAGGGAAGAAGGACGCGCTCGCGGAAGTGGAAGAATTCTACTCCTACACCACGGACACTCCCGACTTCTGGAGGAAAGAAGGTCAGGAGTACCCGCGGCACGGGGCAAGGTTCACGGGAAGGCCCGCGTACTTCAAGCACGTGCTCAGCGCGAGCAAGGGGGTCATGGAAAAAGGAGGATACTCTCCCAGCGATTTTGACTACGCTGTCTTCCACCAGCCCAACGGAAAATTTCCCCTGCTCGCGGCAAAACAGTTGGGCATACCAAAAGAAAAAGTCCTGCCAGGCCTCCTGAGCCCGGTGATAGGGAACACGTACTCAGGAGCGACCCTGTTGGGTCTCGCGGCAGTCCTTGACAGGGCAGGTCCCGGGGACTTGATCCTCGCAACCTCTTACGGTTCTGGCGCGGGATCAGACGCGATGGTTATCAGGGTCACTGACAGGATAGAAGAAAAAAGGGACAAGGCACCCAAGGTTGAGGAGTACGTCTCACGCAAGAAGCACGTGACGTACGGGGAGTACGTGAAGCTCAGACGCAAGCTCAAGGTGTGATGATCATGAGAAGAGTCGCGGTCATAGGCGCTGGCATGACCCGGTTCGGGGAAAGATGGGAAGAGGGAATGAGAGAGCTAGCAGTAGAAGCGGGAGTAAGAGCACTAGAGAGTGCTGGGGTGAGAGGAAGCCAGATACAAGCCCTGTACGTGGGGAACATGAGCGGAGGCAGGTTCATTGGACAAGAGCACATAGGAGCCCTCGCGGCAGACTACCTCGGGCTGAACCCCATCCCGAGCACAAGAATTGAGGCTGCTTGCGCGAGCGGCGGCCTGGCTTTCAGGCAAGCCTACCTCAGCATCGCGGGCGGAGAGTTCGACCTGGTGGTCGCGGGAGGAATAGAAAAAATGACGGACGTTCTCACAGGACAGGCCACAACAACCCTGGGAGGCGCTGCTGACCAGGAGTGGGAGACCTTCTTCGGGGCAACCTTTCCCAGCATATACGCGCTCATGGCAAGAAGGCACATGCACGAGTACGGGACTACAGAAGAACAGCTTGCCATGGTAGCGGTCAAGAACCATGACAATGGTCTGAAAAACCCCTACGCCCAGTTCAGGAAAAAGATTACTGTCGAGGACGTGCTAAACTCTTCTCCGGTGGCCACTCCCCTCAAGCTGCTTGACTGTTCTCCCATCACTGACGGGGCCGCGGCAGTCGTACTCGCGAGTGAGGAAATGGCCAGGAAGATCACGGATGACCCCGTGTGGATTAACGCTTCAGCCCAAGCGAGTGACACTCTAGCCCTTCATTCCAGGAGCTCGTTTACTTCAATTCCTGCCACGCGCCTGGCAGCAGAAAAAGCGTACCAGAAAGCAGGAATAAAACCGAAAGACGTTGACGTTGCCGAGGTGCACGACTGCTTCACCATCGCAGAGATAATGGCTGTTGAAGACCTTGGGTTCGTGCCAAAAGGAGAAGGGGGGAAAGCGTACGAAGAAGGGATGTTCGAGCTGGGGTCTGACATTTCAGTGAACACGTCAGGAGGACTCAAGGCCTGCGGGCACCCTGTTGGGGCCACGGGAATAAAACAGGTCGCGGAAGTGTTCTGGCAGCTCAGGGGAGAAGCAGGCGAGCGGCAGATTCCTGACGCAGAGATAGGGCTCACGCACAACGTCGGAGGGTCTGGAGCCACAGTAGTCGTGCACGTGCTCTCAAGATATCCTGACCTCAGGCAGAGGTGAAAAGCATGGCAGAACAGGGGAGCATTCCACTCATTTGGAGGAGGTATCCTCAGAGGTACAGGCTGGAAGGGAACAAGTGCGAGAACTGCGGGACCTACTTTTTCCCTCCCAGGCTCGTGTGCCCGAATTGCAGGAGGAGAGGAAGCCTTACCAAGCACGTTTTCTCAGGGAAGGGAGTTGTGGAATCCTACACGGTGGTCCACGTTCCTCCTGACGAGATGGCGGGCCAGGAGCCCTACGTGCTCGCACTAGTGAGACTGGAAGAAGGTCCTGTAGTTACAGCAGTAGTAACAGACGTTGACCCAGAAGACGTGAAAATCGGGACAAGGGTCAGGCTCGCGTTCAGGAGAATATCAGAACAAGGAGAGAGCGGTCTGGTGTGCTACGGGTACAAGTTCGCGCCCGAGAAAGGATTTTAAAAGAGGCCTGCTGAACACCAGAACGCATGGACAACAAGACCTATCTTGAGGCTCTCAGGAAACAGCACTACGCGATATTCGGGAAGAGAGAGCATTCTGCAGCAAAACTGTGCACCTGGACCAAAAAAAGCCTGAGGGGAGAGGGGGTCTGCTACAAGCAGCTCTTTTACGGGGTGCAGTCCCACAGGTGCCTGCAGATGACCCCTAACATTTACTGCAACCAGAGGTGCGTGTTCTGCTGGAGGTCCTGGGAGCACGCTCCAACGGTATTCCAGCCGACGGAATGGGACGATCCCGCGGAGATTGTTGAAGAATCAATACGCGCCCAAAGGAAACTGCTGTCAGGGTACGGGGGCCTGCCTGGGCTTGACCAGAAAAAGTACCACGAGGCCCTGAACCCGAACCAGGTCGCGATCTCCCTGGCCGGAGAGCCCACGATATACCCGAGGATCTGGGATCTGGTGCACGAGTACAAGAAAAGGGGTTTCACGACCTTCCTCGTGTCCAACGGGATGCTGCCAGAACGGTTTGAGAACATGACCGAGAAGCCCACCCAGTGGTACCTTTCCCTGGACGCGCCTGACGAGCAGACTCACAAGAAAGTGAACGTTCCAATGCTGCCGGACTCCTGGCAGAGGCTCAACCGGAGCCTGGAGATAATGAGCACCCTGCCCGACGTCAGGCGGGTAATAAGAATAACAGTGGTCAAGGGATTGAACGACAGGGATCCTGAAGGATATGCCAGGCTCGTGGAAAAGTCAGGAGCTGATTTTCTGGAGGTCAAAGCGTACATGTTCGTGGGAGGGAGCAGGCAAAGGCTGTCAATAGCCAACATGCCAAGCCACGATTACGTGAAAGAGTTCGCGGGCAAGATAAACGAGGTTCTCGGCTGGGAGTACGGGGGAGAACAGCCGGCCAGCAGGGTTGTGGTTTACTCCAGGGGAAGCAAAAAGCTTAGAATAAGAGGATGATACCAAGCGGTTTATATTCTCCTGGGCCCCTATTTCTTGGTGATGGTCAGGAAGACAAGGCGGCGGGACCTTGCGGAAGAAATGATGAGAGAGATAAAAAGAAGGCTCTCTTCAAGGGGTTACTCTCCGAGCGTTGAGGAACTGAAGCAGCGTTTTCCCGGAGTGTCCAAGGGAGAGCTTTACATCGTTTTCAGGAAACTGGTTGAGGAGGGCAGGCTCCCTGAGGCCGTGATCGGGAAAACTCTTGAGAAGAGAGAAGTCCCTCTCAGTATTAATGATCTTGCTCTTCTCACAGCAGCCCAAGAGTTCAGGGCAAAGTACGGCAGGAAGCCCACGATAGAAGAAGCGGCCGAAATGGTGGAGCTCCACACCAAAAGAAGCCTGAAAAGGTACAGGCGCGTTCTGGAGGAAAAGCTTGGTAAGGAGACGTTCAGCCAAATCTTTTCCCTTCAGAAGAAGGGCCGTGTGCCTCCTAAGACAAGGCTTGCTGCCCGGGACGAGGAGCACGAGAAAGAGCTTTTCGAAGAATTATACCGGGACTGAGGCGTGCTGTCCATGAAACTGTTCGGATTCCTCAAGGGAGGTAAAGAAAAAGTCCTGTCAGAAGAAAAGCAGGAAGAGCCTGTTCCAAAGTACGCGGACAAGGAATGCGCGTTATGCGGCAAGCCAGAGGCGGACAAGAAGTGAGGAGGCAGTACTGGCACAAGAAGTGTCTCAGGAAAGCCAGGAAAATGGCCAAGAACGCGTTCTGAACCAGGGCACCAAAAAAATTATATTCGGGCAGTGTTTTAGTGTGCTGATGCCCGTAGTAAAACTGTTTTCTGTGACCGGGCGCGAAGGCCCTGGCCCGGAAGAAACCTCCGCCTTCGGGGCCCTCGGCTGCTTTGAACAAGACGACTCGTTCTCGTTGTACCAGAAGCTAGCAGGGGACCAGAAGAAGGTAAAAGGGGTGCTCAAGAATTCTGCGGGCAGGGGCCACGGGTCGGTACAGGACCAGAACCTGTTCATATTCAGCATCCGGGATCTGTCCAGGGCGGCGACACTGCAGTTGTGCCTGCCCCAGTACCTGATGCACCTGCAACAATCCCTCAGGAGGGCCAACGCGGACAGAGGCTTCCACGTCCCAGAAGGCATGAGCAGGGAGTCCACAGAACTCATGTCAGACGCCTTCAGGCTCTACGAGAAAATGAAGGAAGAAGGGATCCCGGGAGAAGACGCGAGGTACATACTCCCTTTGTACACTAAGACGAACATCCAGACCGCGGGTAACGCCAGAGAACTTTCCCACCTGTTCTGGATGACAGAACACTCTGACGCGCCCTCTGAAGTAAAAGCAGTCGTGAGGAGCATGCGCACGTTAGCTGAAGAGATCGCGCCGAACCTTTTCAGGGACTGGGGGTACAACTACGAGGCCCTCGCGTGGTACCCTTCAGCACAGCTCTACTCAGACAATCCAGTCATGGACGAGATCGTGCGCAGAAAAGGAGCAGGGGGAGTAAGGCTCGTGGAGTACGATATTCCCGAGGAGCAGGTGAGCAGGGCAGTGCTGGAAAGGGACGAGGCAATACTCTCTGTCTTAAAGCACTCTCACAACGGGGGCAGCGTGCAAGGGTTTCTGGCCAGGATGTCCCTGGCCGCGTTCCACCAGGCGATAAGACAGAGGACCTGGGACCAGGCCGTTGAATCGGTCTTCTCTGCAGCAGAGAGAGGAGAGCTGATCATACCCAGGACAGTCCGGGCGAGAGGCTTTGAGAGGGAGTTCACTGAGCTTGCCAGGAGCATGCTGATAGCATACCGTGAGGAAAAGGAAAGAATAGGAAGGCATGACGCGATAGGAGTGGTGCCGCACGCGCTCGCCCTGTACGACCTGATACACGTTAACGGATGGAACGCGATACACTCCATAGGAAAGAGAACGTGCATGGAAGCCCAGTGGGAGATAAGAGAAATCGCGGCAGGGATTTCCAGGATCATAAAAGAAAAGAACCCTGCGATAGGCAGGTGGTCAGAGCCCCAGGGGGTGGTCTACGGGTACTGCCCTGAAAGAAACCCCTGCGGCTACTGCGAGAAAGTGTTGGACAACAGGGGAAAAAAGAGAGGTGGAGGGGAAGAGAGTGAGCCTGAAGGAATTAGACCCTGAACTCGCAGGAGTGCTTCAAAAAGAGCTCGAGAGGCAGAGGAACACCGTGGAGCTAATAGCATCTGAAAACTTTGTCCCTGAAGAGATCCTACTCGTGATGGGCTCGGTCCCGACAAACAAGTACGCGGAAGGATACCCCGGCAGAAGATACTACGGGGGAAACCAGTACATTGACGAGATAGAGCGGCTCGCGATAGAACGGGCGAAACAGTTGTTCGGGGCAGAGCACGCTAACGTGCAGCCCCTCTCAGGATGCCCGGCAAACCTGGCCGCGTACGCTGCTTTCCTGGAGCCGGGAGACAAGATACTTGGAATGAGCCTCGCGTCAGGAGGTCACCTGAGCCACGGCTACAAGATGAGCATCACCGGAAAATACTACAGGGGGATCGCGTACGACGTTGATCCTGAAACAGAAACTCTTGACTATGACGCAATACTAGAACAGGCCAGGAGAGAAAAGCCGAGGATGATAGTGTGCGGGGCCAGCGCTTATCCCAGGATAATAGACTTCAAGGCATTCAAGGAAATCGCTGATGACGTGGGCGCGTACCTGATGGCTGACATCGCGCACATCGCTGGCCTTGTAGCCGCAGGCTTGCACCCCAGCCCGGTCCCCTACTGTGACGTGGTCACCACGACCACTCACAAGACTCTCAAGGGCCCGAGAAGCGGTCTTATAATGTGCAAGCAAGAGCACGCCAAGAAAATAGACAGGGCCGTTTTCCCAATGCTGCAAGGAGGACCTCACGAGCACACGATAGCCGCGAAAGCCCTTTGCTTCAAGCTCGCCATGCGGCCGGAGTTCAAAGAATACCAAGCACAGGTTGTGAAGAATGCTAAGGCGATGGCAGAAGTGTTCCTGGACCACGGTTACCGGCTGGTCACAGGAGGCACGGACAACCACCTGCTGCTCGTGGACGTGGCCCAAAAAGGAATAGGGGGAAAACAAGCGCAGGACGCTCTTGAAGAGGTTGGAATAACAGTGAACAAGAACATGATCCCCTTTGACAAGCGAAAACCAGTGGACCCGAGTGGGATAAGAATCGGGACGCCCGCGATAACAACAAGAGGCATGAAAGAAGACGCGGCAGCCAGGATTGCAGAACTGGTGGTAAAGGTCTTGGAGAACGTTGATGACGCGAGCGTGAAAGAAAGGGTCGCGGGGGAAGTTAGAGAACTGCTAGAGGAATACCCCCTGTACCCTGGCTTGTCCTACGCGTGAACAGCGGAAGCACTATTCCCAGAACCCCTTCACTTTTTCCAGAACCTCCTGCTCGTCCACTCCAAGAACCCTCTCACCATCGTACGCTATTCTCCCGTTGACCATGGTCATGACAACGTCAGACCCTGACCCAGAGTACACGAGGTTCGAGAGCGCATCGTGCACCGGCTGCATGTGCGGTTTCTTCAAACTAACCAGAACAAGGTCGGCCAGAGCCCCTTCAAAAATTCCTGCATCCAGGCCCAGGGTCCTGTACGCGTTCTCAGTAGCCATCTTGAAAACCTGCTCTGCCTTAAGGCAGGAGGGGTCCTTGTGAAGCGCCTTTTGCAGGAAAAGGGCTGTTCTCATCTCCTGCACCATGTCAAGGTTATTGTTGCTGGCGCACCCGTCAGTCCCGAGGGTCACGTTCACTCCTTCCCTCAGGTACTCCACCACGGGCGCGACCCCGCTCCCGAGCTTGGCATTGCTCTCGGGATTGTGCGAGACACTAGCCCCAGCCTCTTTCAATAGCCCGATCTCCTGGTCAGTCACCCAGACCCCGTGGGCGATCATGGTCCTGTTGTCCAGGACTCCTATCGCGTGCAGGTACTCCACGGGCCTCATGCCCGTCTTCTCCATGAACTCCTTGACCTCTGTCATGTTCTCCGCCGCGTGTATCTGCAGGAGAAGACCGCGCTCCTCAGCAAACTCCTTCGCTCTAACGAGTTCTTCTTCGCTACACCCGTAAACCGAGTGAGGCGTGACGATCACCCTCGCGAGTTCCGTAGCGTTATCCAGGAGGCTCTTCACCCTGTCAAGAGTCCTGTCCACAGGCTCCATGACCCCAAGGATCCCTTCTCCTGCCCATACCCTGATCCCTGTTTTTTCGCTGGCCTGCATGACCTTATCCTCATGAAAGTACATGTCAACAAATCCAGTGGTCCCGCTCCTGAGCATTTCAACGCAGGCGAGCAGGGTGTTCCAGTAAACGAATTCAGGATTAACCTTTTCTTTTTCAGCGGGCCATATGTGGCCTTCAAGCCACTCCTGCAGGGGCAGGTCGTCGGCTATTCCCCTGAACCCTGTCATGGCCGCGTGAGTGTGAGTGTTCACGAGCCCTGGGATGAGCAGGCAGCCTCTCCCGTCAACCACGTGCTCGTGTTCTCCGCTTATCCTCCTGCCGATCTCAGCAATCCTGTTCCCTATCACGCTCACGTCCGCCTTTTCTCCCCACGGGAGCGCAACATCCTTTATGAGAACGCTCGTCATCCTACCTCCTCCTCAACTACTTTCCCCCCAGGCTCCTCTTCTGAGAACACCTGGGCAGTGAAAAGGTAGACCATCGTGTCAAAGTCCTTCCACGCGCTCGCCTCAATCCCTGCCTTCAGGCATGCGTCCGACAAGAACTCCTCAGGACCGAGATCGTACTCCACCGCTACTTGGGGGAGGAGCAGTCCAGAATATTGGCCCTTCCTGATTATTATCCCATGCTTTCCTATGACAACATGCTCCGGCCTTTCCTCTGGCCTGCAGTCAAGCCGCTTTGGTTCTGAGAGCACGCTTACTTCTACCACTATCTTGTCCAGCTCGTCAGGGGATACTGGGAAGAACCGGGGGTCTTCAAAAGCCGCTGCCCGCGCGGCCTCTCTGACCGCTTCCCCCAAGGGCTTCACAGGGTAAGGGAATCCTATGCACCCCCTCAGGGTTTTGTCAGGGAAAGAGTAGAGTGTCACGAACACCCCCTTCTTCTCCTTCAAGAACTCGTCACGATGTTCTCTTTCTTCTCCTTTTATGGCTTCTCTGGCCATTCTGACCAGCAGAGCTCCCTGCTCCAGTGACAGCATGAATACACTACCCCCGACTGTTTTAAAAGGTTAACCAGGTCAAACCCTCACCGTTTTGCGAAAGATTATATCAGCACCAGGCAAGACAGGGTATCATGAGCGCTCTCGCCTACACGGTCCTCGCGCTACTGGCTGTTAACAGCCTGTTCTCTGTTTCGGACTACTACGCGCGGGTCACGACCCTGAAGACTCCTGAAAACATTCCTGCTGCTGTCATGCAGTACTCCATGCCCGGGAAAGAGTACTACCTCTCCTCCCTTAGGACCGCGTGGGAGAAGGCAGCTGACGCCAAGAGAGAAGCGGGAAACATGTTAGAAGTGTACATAAAGGAATCTCTTTCTAACCTCGCCTTTTCCAGCTACTGCCGGTCCAAGCTCTCCGAGGTATACGGTTATGCCGGGTCAGCGTTCTACGCGACGGTCTCGCTCTTGGAAAGGGACGCCGCGGTCCTGAGGGACGCGGGCGTGGAAAACCCCAAGTACTCGGGCAGGGCCAGGCCAGTGTATCTCAGCCTGCTCCAGGCGGTCAGCGCGGTAGAGCATCCTGACAACCTCTCCTCGTCAGAATCGTCCCGCAGGATAAGGGAAGGGCTGAAGGCAGGAAACTCAGACTACTTCAACGCGCTCGTAGGATACCCTGACGGTCTCTTCAGGGTAATGCTTGACGAGCACAGGATGTTCCTGCTGGCCCTTGACTACCTTGACGCTGAGTACAAACAAGCGCTAGCAGAAGTGGAGTACAGGAACAGGCTACTGTCCTACAGGGCGAGAGAGTACGAGGCCAACAGGCTGGACGAGGTGGCGTGGAACAGGATCAGGCTAAGGGGAGGGATACTGTCCGGGGAAAGCTCTCCGGAGAACCCTGCCAGAGCATACCAGACCGCTAGGGAGTGGTCCCTGAAAACAACCGCTGTCACTGGCTCTGCTAGGGCGCTGTACTCAGCCGGAAGAAAGGCTGACGCCATAGTCCTGCTGCACGATCACTGCCTGGAAACAGAAAAGGTGATACGCGCTCTTGAGGGCGCGGTGGAAGCGGCCCGCGCGGTTGAAGAACAACTGCACCGCAGAGCGGTTAAGGCGTTTTCAAGCGCTTCAAGAGAGAGCGCGGGGTACTCGCTGGCGGAAAAAGCCTGTTCAGAGCAGAGTCCTCTTCTGGGAGAAAGCATCCTCCTCTTACAGAAGTGCATCCGCTTGTCCGAGAAGACAAGAGAACCTGACCCTTCCTCGCTTGAGGGGGAAGAACTGGCGGATAACCTTTCAAGACTTGCCTGGGACAAGTACTACCAGCTGGAACAGTACCTTGACGATCCTGTCTTCCTGGACAGGATCAGGACAAGCCTTCAGCTGTTGGACGCGTCGTCGGACGATCCGCTGCAGGCCGCTGCAGGATACCAGAAGCTCGTGCTGGAAATGGATGAGAAGCGCGCGGGGCTTGAGTCAGAGTATTCCGTGGTGCTGGAGAGCAGGGTGCTGGATTGCGGGAAGGAACAGGAAGTGAACGCCACAGTGTACTTCTCAGGCCCGCGCACCAGCGTTTACAGGGCAAGGGTCTTTCTCCCTGAACGAGTAGCGTTCCCTGACGGGTCAAAAAGCAAGATACTGTCTTCAGAAAACCAGTCCCTGAAGATCCCTGTGCACGTGTCCCCTGAATGCGTCAAGGTTTCTGAAGAACAGGTGAAGGCTGACGATACAAGGGTGTACTACGAGGAAGAGTGGAAGGTGAGATCCCCTCTGCCCGTGAGGCTTGCTGACGGGACGGTGACAGCGTCCCTCGCGAAGGTGCTCGTGTCACGCCCCTCGTGGCTGGTGGTGGGCAGGAAAGAACAGGGCAGCATGCTCGTGCTCACAGTCTTCAACCCAGGAGACACTCTGAAGAACGTGGTCCTGTCAGCAGACACTACCCGGGAAGTGGAGGAGTGCAGCTCCTGCATACTCAGGCAGGGGAAAGTTCTTTTCTTCATTCCATTAGTCCGCGGAGGAGAGAAAAAAGTGCTGGAGGCCAGGCTCTCGGGGAACAGGACAAACGCCCTTTCCGAAAGTGTTCCCGAAGAACAGGAGGACTACAAGAACACTCTGCTGCTAGGACCCTTGAACACGAGCGGTTACAACGCCTTCATAGAGTCACGCGTGTTCGCTCCAGCGGCAGACGCTGGGAGCGAGGGCACGAACATCACTCTACAGGGTGAGGGCAAGAAAGACATTGTCCAGAGAAGAAACGTGTTGAAACCAGTCTCCCTGGAGGCACGTGAGGCCAGAGAACCTGACGAGCGTTCTAGCGGCAACTCCTACAAGTACTACGTGATACCCCTTGGTTTTGCTGTGCTTTCGTTCATGCTCCTGAAGAGGAAGCCCGCGAGGAAGAAGATTGGGAGGGTCATATGAACACCATAGTGCAAGTGCTCGGGGAGAACGTGCTGACTGTTCTCTGGGACGAGGAAAGAAAAGAGTACGCCCCTATTTCTAACGGCAGGAGAAGAGTTTTTATGGACAAGCAGGAGCTCCAGAGAACGCTTGCAGAGTCATGTGGTGAGGAGGCGGCGGAGATTGTTTTACATTATCTTGAAGACAGTGGTGTACTTTAGGGTGATGGGCCTCAGTCCTCCTGTCAGGCTGGTGAGAATTAATCTCTTAAACCTGCCTCTCCTTTAGAGTAGATATGAAAGGTCTTACTCCCGTGGTCTCGGTTGTTCTCATAATAGGGATGATGGTCGTCGCCTCCGTGGCGTTCTACTACTGGATAATGCCGTACACCGGAAAAAAGGCGACCCCTGAAACAACGTACTACTCCATGCATGTTGAATCGTGCAACCGGAGCCACATAACAGTCCGGAACACAGGGCTCCCGAGGTTCCATGACGCGAACGTTTCAGTCTATGATTCAACAGGGTCCAAGGTCGCCTGGTTTTATATTGACAGCCTGAACACGAGCGAGTCAAAATCCTTCCAGCTGAACCAGTCGCTCGAGCTCGGGCAAGAGTACACCCTCAGGTACGAGAAGATCCCGGGAGTCACGTTCGTGTGCAACGAGTACTAGGCTCTTTCAAGAATCCAGTCAGAAAAATCAACACGCTCTTTCTTCCTTTTCTTCCCTTCTGCTATTCTGGCGCATTCCTCCACCACTTCCTCCACTGTTTTTCCTGTGGTGTCCACCTGGAAGACCCTCTTGCTCCCGTACTCCTCAATCGCTCTGATGGTGCAGTAGTCCAGGGCTTCTGCCTCCGCGTTCTCAAGAACCTTTTTCTTGCTGTACCCTCTTCCAGAAATCCTCTTCATGAGCTCCTCAGGATGGGCTCTCAGCACGATAACGATAGAATCAGGCAGTCTCACCTCGCACGCTATGTGCCCTTCTATTATCACGTCCTCCTCTTTTGACAGTTCTTTCCTAAGCCTTTTCAGGTCTACCACGAGCTCTCCTTCATGCGTTCCTGTGTAAAGCTTTTTTTTCTTGATGTACTCTGTAAGGTGGATTACTGGTTTTTTCAGACGCTTCCCAAGCTCTTCAGCGACAGTCGTTTTCCCGGTCCCAGGGGATCCTGTGATCACAAGCCTTTTCATCCAGTATGCTACTCTCTTCTCATTATTTAAAACGGTTCCCAGGAGAATCAGGTTTTGGGAGGATCCTTCTTGTGAAAGGATCCTCCAGGGTTAGGTGAGCCTCTCCTCTTTTTTGGCAGCATATACTGACGCTGATCTGGTATAAAAATTTTACTATCCACAAAACACGATAATGAAAAAATGTTTACTTTTTGACGCTTAATTTTTAATCCTGTTCATTTTGAGGGTGTTTTTTTGTTCAAAAGTATTTTTCGAGTTTCGCCTGTTTCTGGCGGGAGTTGGCGACCTTGGTGGTACTGCCCACCTCGTACTCTATCTTCTTGTACTCCATGCCTTCCTTTTCCAGGAACCTTTTCGCGTGGGCTGTAATGTCAGGAGCGCACAGGATACCCCTTACCCTGGAGCCCTTTCTCTTCCTGACCTCTTCCACGTACCTCTTCAGTTGTGAGACCGCGTTAAGCCCTGCCTTTCTTCTCTTGACCTCTATCAGCACGGTGTTGCCCTGCGCGTCCTCCGCCCAAATATCCACCATGCCCTTCGGGAGGATCCCCTCTCTTTTTACTGGCCTGAGCCCCTCTTCTATCACGCTCAGGTCCTGGGCGAGGGCGTCAGAAAGATGGGACTCTACCCCCACGACACAGGACCTCTGACGGTCCCTCAGGTCAAGAACGTGTAGTGCTATTATCCTGGAAAATGATACTGAGAGGACCTCCCCCTTGTTCCTCCCTGTTATTGTGATCTTCTCCCCGTCATAGTCCGTTGTGAACACTGTCCCTGTCTTCTGATAATTCACTGGAGGGGTCTTGAACGGCTGATGCACCAGGAACGTCCCGTCAGGCTTTATTATCACGATCCTCTCTCCAGGACCGAGCTTTGAAGCAGCCCTCCCGGCGTACGAGACCGTGCACTCTCCCACTATTATTATCGTCTTCTTCTGCTCCAGCCCCCTGTCTATGTCCCTCTTGCTTGAAAGCATTAGACTCTTCTTCCTCTCGGGTGGTATAAAAAAGCAGGGGCGAAAAGGTTAAAAAACACCCGGCCGGAATTCTTCAAGGGTGTTGTTTTTTGTTCAAGAAGAGCATGTCCTTTCCGGAGAAAGAGCTTTTCATCCGAATGTGTCTGCCCGCGTATTCTCTCACCGAGGACGTCAGGGGAAGGCTCCTCTACTACCTGAAGAAAAGAAGCGTCCCGGACAATCTCCTGCGCGAGGCGTTCCCTGAGGACTATGACAGGATAATGTCGACAGTGATGCTGGAGAAGGGCTTCTTTTCCCTTAAGCCAAGGCTTGACCTGGTGATCAAGTACTTTCTGGAATACCACAACAGGGAAACGCCTTGCAAGGTTGAGGAAGGAAGGGTTGTTGGGTTCAGAGCGGAAAGAAAGGGAGGAGAGAACACCCTCATCGCAAGAGTCGCCCTTAAGTCAGGTCGCACGGTTAACGCGTCAACCAAGCTGGCTCCCGGGCTTGTTGTTAGAATAAACTTGAACGACAGGGTTTTCGTGCATAACAAGAAGGTCTGCCACGTGTTAGAATGAACAGGATAGCCGTCGCGTCCCTCGGCAACCCCCTGAGAAGGGATGATGGGATTACAGAGGTTGCCTGCAGGATGATGGAAGAGAGAAACCGTTTTAAGGCAGACTACTACTACGGGGATCCCTTGAACTACCTGGGCAGGCTCGTTTCTTACGATCTCGTGTTCCTTGTGGACGCCGTGCTCTCAGAGGACCCTCCTGGGAGGGTCAAGCTCCTGGACATTGACTCTGTTTCAGGCCCTGGCCTTTCAACACACTCAGCGTCACTGGACCTCGTTAGAAGAATGCTTTCGGGAAAAAAAGTTTTCCTGATAGGCGTGACAGTCAGGGACACGGGATACGGGACCGGCCTGAGCCCGGGTGTGGATCCTCAGAGGATCGCTGAAGAAATAGAGAGGATCATACTCGCCCGCGCTTCCGTCAGGCATTGATCTCATTTCTTCATTTTACCAGGTTCTTCAAATCCTCTTTCCTGGTGCTGGAGTAGTCGTACTCTGTGGAGAACGCTATCGCCTTAGGTCTCGCGGGGCACACGTCCCGGCACAGCCCGCACAGTATGCACTTTCCCATGTCAAAGTCTATCCTCCCCTTCTCGTGGAAGACTATCGCGTTAACAGGACAGTTCCTCTCGCACAGCCTGCATCCTATGCACCGTTTGGAATAGTATACTATTCTTCCCCTAAACCTCTGGTAGGGTTTCTTCTTCTGCTCGGGATAGTTCTCTGTCACCGGCCTCCTGAAAAGCCACGCGAGCACCTCTGTTTTCAAGCCCATGAGCCCACCCACAGTACCCTCATCAAGTCTATTACCGCGACAAAGAACGCTGCCAGCACGTACCACACGGTGGTGTGCAGCGTAAACCTTGGAGTGGTCGCGTCTGAATACGCCATCGCCATGAACAGGATCACGAAACTCACTATCCAGAAGAGCAAGTTTCCTCCTGCGAACAGGCTTGACAGCAGGCTTATGAAAAAGAACCTTTTCAGCATCTCCCCGAGGTCCAGGAAGAACAGGGACCTTCCGGAGTACTCCGTGCTAACCCCTGGAAGGATCTCGCTTTCCGCGGCCCCGGTGTCGAACTGGGTTACCTTGCTTTCCACGAGGGCCACGGCTATCAGGGCAACGGCTGACGGGACCAGTCCCAGAATGCTCAGGTCCTTTATTCCTGCAAGCGTGATCGTGCTAGAGTACACGACGAACGAGATGATCGCGGCGGCGAGGGCCGTCTCGTATATTATCATGAGCCTCATTTCCCTCATGCTGGCGAGCATGCCGTAGGGGGAGTCAGAGCTTATTCCCGCGAGCACGTAAAAAGCGCTTGAGAGCACGGTCACGTACAATAGGAAAATGAAGTCGTACGGGAAAGAAATCACCTGGAACGGGACCAGCATCAGTCCCACGAAAAGGGTGGTGCAGTACATGAATGGCGAGATCATGAAGAACCAGTCGTTCTTGGTCGGGATCCTCTTCTTTGCCCAGAGTTTCCTGAGATCGTAAAAAGGTTGTACTACGGGAGGGCCTCTCCTGCTCTGCATTCTCGCGATCACCTTGCGGTACACCCCGTCAGCGAGGACCGCGAGGAAAGGGGATGCAACCCAGAGCACCAGGTTCAGCCAGGGCACGAGTACTTCCTCCTGAACTCTTTTTCCCTGAGCTCTTCAACCCTGCCGTTCTTTTCTACAAGGACTCTTTCAAGGCAGGAGAAGCAGGGGTCAAGGGACGCTACTATGACGGGCACGTCTCCTACGACCATGCCTGGAAGCAGTTCTTCAAGGATCTTCATGTAAGAAAAGCTGGGTGTTCTTATCTTCGCTCTCTCCACCCTGTTGTTCTTGAACCTTAGGTAGTAGAAGAGCTCTCCTCTCGGCGCTTCCACCCGGGCGTGACCCTCTCCCTCAACCCTGGAAAGAGAGTGGGGAGGGATCTTCTCGTCCGGGAGTCCTGAGAGCACGCGTTCTACTATCCTCGCGGATTCCATGACCTCCGTGAGCCTGACCTTCAGCCTTTCCAGCGCGTCCCCCCTCTTCCCGGCCGCCATTTCAAAGTCTATCCTGGAGTACCAGTCGTACGGGTCTATCTTACGGGTGTCTATCCTCACTCCTGACGCCCGGGCTATGGGGCCTGTCAGCCCCCATTCCAAGGCCATGCTCTTCGGGATCGTTCCAACGTTCTTGAGCCTTGACACGACAACTTCTTCCTTCATGCAGTCGTTGTAGTAATCTCTGGTTTTCCTTGCCACGCTCCGAACCTGCTGTAGTATGAACTCGGGATCCTCTTCTTCCATGTCGTACCGCAGTGTTCTTATCTTGTTAATGTTATGATGGACCCTGCCCCCGGTTATTTTTTCAAAGCAGTCAAGCACCTTTTCTCTTTCCCTCCAGAAGTAGTTGAAAAGGGTTTCAAGGCCTATCTCGTGCATCATGAACCCTGCCCAGAGAAGGTGGCTCTGCATCCTCTCAAGCTCGAACAGCACTGTCCGGATGGCCTTCACTCTTTCAGGAGCATCGTACCCGAGAATGTTTTCCACCGTGCGCACGTACGCCCTCTCGTGAGTAATACTGCATATACCGCATACCCTTGAAGCAACGTACAGGGCCTGGTCAGGGTTTTTCCCCTCCAGCAGGTACTCTATCCCCCTGTGAGTGTACCCCGTTACCATCCTGACCTTCTGGACCTCCTCTCCCTCAAGGCAGACCTTGAGGAGTATGGGCTCTTTTATCGCAGGGCTCTGTGGCCCGACGGGCATTACGAAGTCATGCACTCTCATCCCTCCTCATGGGCGGCTTGCCCTTCCAGTCCTCGGGCAGGAAGAGTTTCAGGTGCAGGTTCTTGTTGCCCTCGAACTCAACCCCGTAAAAGTCGTGGATCTCCCTCTCATAGAAGTCCGCGGGAGGAAACTCTTCCGCCAGGCTTTCCACGACCGGGGACTCTTTAGGCACCCTCAGTTCCTTGAAGAAAATGTTGTGATCCTTCCCGTCAAAGTAGTACCTCAGCCTGAACTCCTCCCCCATGTCGTCGCACACTATCGCGATAAGCCTGTTATCCTTTAGAAGCTCTTTCAAGAACCTCAACCCCCTTTAGTATGCCGTCTATTACAGCTTCCGGTCGCGGCGGGCATCCTGGGACGTACACGTCCACGGGTATTATCCTGTCCAATGGCCCCGCGTGATTGTACGATTCCGCGAAAGGCCCGCCTGACACCGCGCACGCTCCCACAGCCACCACCACCTTCGGGCTTGCCATCTGGTCGTACACCGTTCTTATCCTGTCAGCGTTTTTCTTGTTTACCATCCCCTCCACCACGAGGATGTCAGCATTCCTCGGGCTGTGCTTTATCACTATCCCGAGCCTTTCCACGTCGTACCTGGGCGTGGCCACGGCGAGCACTTCAAGATTGCACCCGTTACAGCCAGCCCCGTGGAACACGAACACCCACGGAGATTTTTTGAAAGTCATACGAGCATCACCGAGATGGAGAGTACTGCCAGCGAGATGAGCACTGCCGCGAGCTCCCATGGCTCGAAGAACGCTTCATAGCTCTCCGGAAGCACTCTGCCAACATCCCTCTCCCCTCCGAGGTATACTGTGACCTTCTCTTTTCCGTTCATGTCATCAGCCCCAGGATGGTCTCCTGCAGCCAGGGGAACACGCCTAAGAGTATGACTGCTGCCGCCAGCGCGCCCGCGAACGCGAGGCGCGCTCTGTCTTCCTTTTTCCGTCTCCCCGGGCCTGCCAGCAGGTAGTACGCCACCTTGTAGTACATTATGAACAGCATCATGGCAAGGAATATTCCAAGAAGTGTTATAAGCGGGTCCATCGCGAACCCTTTCGTGAAAAGAATCCACTCAGAGACGAAGATGTTGAACCCGGGAAGTCCTGCCAGGGAAAGGCAGGCTATTACAGTGAACAGGTCCGCCCACCTGCTCACGAACCAGCTTCCCATAAGGTCGCTCAGCCTCTCCTTCCTACGCGCGACCATTCCAATTCCCAGGAACAAGAGGGATCCTGCGATCGTGTAGTCGAACACTTGTATCGTCTTCAAGAGGCCAGGGTCTGCTGACGCGAACGCAACACTCAGATCAAGGGCCACGAAACCTATCTGCGCGAGGCTGCTTGCCGCCAGGAACCTGTACATCCGCGGCTCAAGGATACCGTACACCGCAAGCCCTCCTATGCCGAGAGCGAACAGTATCGCGAGCTGCTTTGACCCTGGGAGCAGCCCGTGCTCGTAGTACCAGAGGAGAGAGCTTGACACCAGTACAGCGGAGAGCATGTTAGCGTGCGCGAAAACAGAATAAGATCTTATTCTCGGGGACGCTATCACGATCCCCAGCGCCAGGACTCCTGCAGGAGAGTCCATCAGGAGCAGGGCCGCAGCAGAAGAGGCGAGTATCACTACTGCCTCCTTTTTCCCGCGCGCCAGCAGGAGGCTTGCGACCGTGACCAGTCCTGTGAGGAACGTCCAGAGCATGCTATAAGAGGAAGGGCAGGCTGGTTAATAATGCTTTAGGGTTTTTCTGGTCTCACGGGTAGTACCTGTTCACGGTCCTTGGGAAGGGCACTACGTCACGAATGTGGGGCAGGTCCAGAATCCACTTCAGTGTTCTCTCGGTCCCTAGCCCGAAGCCAGAGTGGGGCACTGACCCGTACCTCCTGAGGTCAACGTACCACTCGTACGCTTTCGGGTCAAGCCCGAACTCTTTTATCTTTTTCTCCAAAAGGTCCTTATCCCATATCCTCTCACTGCCTCCTATTATCTCCCCGTGCCCCTTCGGGGCCAGCATGTCCGCTGCCTTTACCTTGCCAGGATTCTTCTCGTCAGGCTGCATGTAGAATGCCTTCATGTCCTCTGGGAACGAGTGAATGAACAGGGGCTTGTCCAGGTCTTTGGTCAAGGCTTCTTCGTGTGGTGCTCCGGGGTCGTCCCCGTACTCTATGTCAAACCCTTTCTTCTGAAGCTCTTCTATGGCCTCGTCGTAGGACATTCTCGGGAAGGGAGGCTCGACCTTCTTTAGATCAGCAGGATCCCTGCCGAAGTACTCGAGCAGCGCTTTCTCGTTCTCCGCCATCTTCTGGCAAACGTAGGAGATCATTCTCTCCTGGAAGTCCATGTTCTTCTCCTGGTCCCACCACGCCATTTCAGCCTCAAGATGCCAGTACTCTGTCAGGTGTTTGGAAGTGTGGCTCTTTTCTGCCCTGAAGCTGGGCGTCAGGGAGTACACTTTTTCCAGGGAGAATATGAGCGCTTCCAGGTAAAGCTGGGCGCTCTGTGACAAGTAAACCTTTTTCCCGAAGTAGGGGACTTCGAAAAGGGTAGCACCTCCTTCCGCTCCCGCGACAGTGAATATGGGTGGGAACACCTCATGGAACCCTTCCTTTTCGAAGAACTCCCTGAAGTACTTCATCATCTTCTCCCTGGCTATCATCGCCCTTGTGATCTTCTGGGCCCTCACGCTCAAGTGCCGCACGTCCATCAAGAACTCGGTGGACTGGTCCTTTGTTATCACGAAAGGCTCTCTGTTGCACACTACCTCAAGCTTCTCTGCTTTCAGCTCCGCGCCCCCAGGAGCCCTCTCGTCAGGCCTGACCTCTCCTTCTATTATCACGCTCGATTCTATGTACAGGTCAGACGCCTTCTGGAAGTCCGGGTTATCAGGCTTGAAAACGCACTGTATCACTCCTGTGGAGTCCCTTAGCAGCACGAACACCGCGTTCTTGGTGACCCTGTGCCTGTACACCCATCCCCTTAGCCTGAACCCGCCCTGCTTTTTTTCAAGGGCCTCCTGGACGCTGGCGAAGGATTCCATGGATCATTATACCCTGTCACGTTTTAAAACACTTGCCTGTTCCTACCACACCTGCGCGCTCGGGGGGAACACGAGGCCAGCCAGAACGCTCGCCAGCACAATAACCCTGAGAACCAGCCTAAGCTTTTTACCTATTCTCGCAGGACTCTCTTGGGTTCTTGCGCTCAAGAGTTCGTCGAACTCTATGACTGCTATCATGACCGGGTACACTATCCTCTGGAACCCGAGAATCCAGTCCCCCACGGTCCTCGTCCCGAGCAGCATGCTCCCGAGGATAACGCTTGGGATGACTGAGAACAGGAGAACAAGCACCCCGGTTACCACCAGGCTCTTAAGGTCCCTCGCCAGGGTTTCACGTTCTTCTCGGCCAGCACGCTGGCCTGGTCCACAGCCAGGTACACGATCCCCAGGGAAGTGCCGATGCTAAACCCCAGCGTTCTCGGGACGAAGGTAAAGAAAAGCTCGGGCCCGAAGAGGAAAAGGGTGAACACCGTGTTAAGGTAGGAGAAGATCTTCAAAAGGCCCGCTGGATCAGGCCTGCTGCCGTTAGCGTACCAGTCCAGGGCCTTCAGCCCTGCCGCGATAACACCGCAAGCCATGAGGCCCGTGTAGTAGAATCCTGTGATCCAGTAGACGCGCGATGAATGCTTTACTAGTTCGGCCAGCCCGACGAGAAGGGTGTTCCAAGCCAGTAACAGCAGAACCCTTTCAGCCCTCGTGTTCATCCAGCATTACCTTAGCCTGATGCTGTCAAGGTTCCTCGGGCTCATGGTTTCTACCCTGAACTTGTACCCGATGCTCCTCGCGAGGTTAAGGCACTTTGATTCTTCCCCGTGGACGGTCAGGACCCTTTCAGGCTTGGGGGTGAGTTTCTTGTAGAACCCGAGCAGCTGGTTATAGTCCGCGTGGCCTGAGAGCCCGTCTATTGTTTCTATCCTCATGTTTATCTTGTACTGTTTCAGCCTGCCGTTGTCCTCCAGCGCGACTTCTCTCGCTCCCCTTTGGATTTTCCTTCCAAGGCTTCCTTCCGCCTGGTATCCTGCGAACATGAGCGTGTTCCTCTCGTCCTCGGCAAGGTGCTTGAAGTATTCTATCACCGGGCCTCCTGACATCATTCCAGCAGGAGAGAGTATGATCGCTCTTCCCTCGTCTATTATGCTCTGTCTCTTCTTGGGGTCAACGTTCTGGAATACCGGAGAATCGAAAGGAGAGTCATCGTGCAGTATCCTCCTCTTGACGCTCTTTTTCAGGTACTCCGGGTACGCTGAGTGTATGGCGCTGGCTTCTTTTATCATCCCGTCAAGGTATACTGGGATGTCCCAGTCGTTCTCCCGGGATGCCTTTTCTATTATCAGCATTATCTCCTGCGCTCTTTCCACGGCAAAGCTGGGTATGAGGACGATGCCGTTCTTTTCTATTGTTTCCTTTACTATGTCAAGCATTTTCTTTTCTGCCACGTACCTTGGAGGGTGAACGTCCTTGTTACCCCCTCCGTACGTTGATTCTATTATCAGGGTTTCTATCCTCGGGTAGCTTACGTCAGCAGGGTCAAGGAGTTCGGTGTACCCGAACTTCATGTCACCAGTGTACACGAGGTTGTGTGCGCCTTCTCCGACGTGCAGGTGGATTATGCTTGACCCGAGTATGTGTCCTGCGTTGTGCAGGGTGAGCCTTATGTCAGGGGCGATGTCCGTGACCTCCCCGTACTCTCTCGGGATGCAGTATTTTATCTCTTTTTTTATCTCCTTCTGCGAGTACGGAGCCTCTTCAGCGTTCCGGTACGCTATGTTAACGTAGTCTTTCTGGAGCAGGGCCATCACGTCCCTAGTTGCTGGAGTGCAGTACACTGGTCCCTTGTACCCGTACTGGAACAAGTAGGGCAGGAACCCTGAGTGGTCAAGGTGGCCGTGAGAGATTATCACGGCGTCAAGCTCGTCCAGGGAAAAGTCTACGGAGCTCATGTAAGGGAATGCTCTCTTGGGGTCGCTGGTGGCCACGTTCACGCCGCAGTCCAGCAGGACCTTGCTCTCAGGAGTTTCCAGCAAGAAGCAGCTTCTCCCAACTTCTCTTGCTCCTCCCAGTGCCGTGAGCCTTATCCACTCTGTCTTCTTCCCCTCGCGGTAGATGTTCTTCCCAACATTCTTCAGGAACTTTTTGATGTCCTTGCTCTCCTTGATGAGCGTGTTCCTTATTCCTTCCATCATGTCTGACTTTGCGGTGGGCACTCTCCAGAGTCTCGGGCTCCAGCCTGTTTCCTTTGTTATCTGCTTGAGCGTGGACCCTCTGGGGCCTATAACGAGCCCAAGCTTTTTGGCTTCTATCACGACCTCGTGGAACTCTGGCCTGAAGCTGATCCTGGTTATCTCTGCTTCGGGGGGAACGATTTCTCTTATCTTCTTTTCAGCCTTTTCAGGGTCTGCCAGAAGGCCTGCTGACGCCCTTAGTATAAAGTGCTTTTTGAGCTTGCTCGCAAGGCCCCTTATTATGCTCTCGTCGTTCATGAACTCTTCTATCTTGCTCGTATAGAGCACTATCTCCGGGCCTTCCACTTCTACCTTGTCCACCAGGCTCTTGTCAGGCAGACTTTCAAGTACCCTTTTCTCTATTTCCTTCGCAAAATCCACGGTTTCCTCCTCACAAGAGTTTTTCTATCTCGTGCTTTGTGAGCTTCCTGAACCCTTTCTCGTCTATCACGGCAATGTTTATTCCTTCTCCTGAAGCTGAGTCCCTTTGCATGGCAGCCCAGACAGCCTTGGCTGCTACTGGAAGAGCTTCCTTCACGGTGTACGTTTTCTTGTCCCTCAGCTTTTCTTCCAGCACACCGTAGGCCACAGGAGAACCTGAGCCGGTGCTCATGAAGCCTGCGGACATTTTCCCGCCCGCAGCATCAATCTCGTACAAGGCGGGCCCGTTGTCATCATATCCGCCCATTAGTATCTCTACCCAGTAAGGGAAGTACTTTGACTCCTGCAGTATGTTCGCGAGAAGCGTTGACGCTGCCTCCACGGAGATCCTTTTTCTCTTCTGCTTCTCGTAGAGAGAGCAGTTAACTGACATTATCCTTGCGAGACTCTGGTTGTCTCCCACAAGCCCTGCTGTTGTTATCGCGATGTGGGGCTGGATGGGCAGGATCTTTTCAACTTCCTTGTTTGCTATGAAGTGTCCCATGGTTGCTCTCATGTCAGCGGCGAGTATAACCCCGTCACTGCACTTTATTCCAACTGTAGTAGTACCAGTCTTGATTGAATCGCGCATGAAATCCACCTAAAAATTTGGTGTTGTCTCTTGGGTGAGCTCTAACAGTTTTCCTGCAGTGAGTATTTAAAGGTTATGGTTTTGAGGGGTTTACGGTTATTGCCGTGGTCCTGTTCCCGCGCGCTTTAGTACTCTTCCACTATCCTGACCTTCTTTTTCTTCAAGTGCTTTTTGACGAGCTCCGCGAACAGCGCCTTTCTCACGTCAAGACTTCCAAGCTTTCTTGCTTCTTCTGGAAGGGTTATCTCCAGCACATCTCCCTCAATCTTCCAGCTTGGCTTGACTCCCGGAAACGCGAGCTCTGCCATTATCTTGACCTTATCGTCGTCGGTCTCAGCCTTTTCAACCACCTTGACCCAGTACTCAACCTCTTTTCCAGCCAGCTCGTGGTTGAAGTCTATCTGGACCCTACCGCTTGACACGCTGAGCACTCTCGCCCTTCTTCCCTCTACTTCCACAGGCATTCCTGGGACGGGAGTGATATTGTTCTTTTTGAAAACACTCTCCGGCACGACTGTTATCAGGCTAGGATCTCTCTTGCCGAACGCTTTCTCAGGAGGAATCTTAACAGTCTTCTCCTCTCCCTTTTTCATTCCCTTCAAAGCCTCTTCAAGCCCAGGGATAACCTGCCCGTCGCCGACGATTACAGGGAGAGGCTCGTACTTTATCTTGTCAGAGTAGATGTTCTCCTTTTTCGCGACCTCTGCTATTGTCGTGTCGAACACTTTTCCATCCGCTTTTGCGGTAAAGTCTATTTTTACAAATTCTGCCATGCTTGCAACCTCCGAAACGAATTTAATAAGCTTTCTTGTATAACCTTCCTATCCTCACGTTTAAAAGGGTGTTGTTTGATGAAGACGGAGACAAAAATTCTGATACTCGCGCTCGTGCTCACCCTCTCAGCGGGTCCTCTTGCCTGGGTGTTCAGCTCGCCCGCAGTGAAGCAGCTTCCTCCAGTAAGCCCTGAGAAGGAGCACGGGGTGTCCAGTCTTGTGTCCTCGGTGAGCTTTGTTGTTCCCGCGAACATAACCCGTGCCGGGGACACTCTCGTGGTCTCGGGAAAATCACTGTTCGCCATGAAGGACACGGCAGAAGAGCTCGCCTGCGGTGTTGCTAAAGAGTACAACATCTCACAGGACAACTGCGAGGTGCTGATGGCCTTGAACCCTGACGGGCCGGGATACGTGTACACGGTCCAGGTTTCAGGGGTTAATGACAGCATAAGAAAAGAGCTCGGTTTCAGGATAGTTTACAGGCTCAGGAGAGCGGGAGTTTTCGGCTCGGCGGTCGTGCCCCCCGTGTTCTCGGCGGTAGTCAGCCTGCCTGACACGATAGTCCTTCCTGATAACACCACGCTGAACAACTCAAAGCACATGGCCCTGTCAGGAGTGCCTGTGGTGTACTCTAGCAGGACCAACGAGACAGTGCTACTGAACTGCACCGCGGCGGTTATAAGGAACAAGATACTCTCCCTCTCCGCGTGCAGGGACGTGAGAGCAGTTCCGGACGACAGGTTCATGGGACTGTCCCCCTTTGACCTCATGATAACCCCCCTGAAGTACTCTGAAGAGAACATTACCGTCGTGGCACAGAACGAGACCAGGATCACAGCATCCTTTGACCCGTCACTTAACATAACAGAGGAACAGGTGAAAAGCGCGCTGAACTGGACGAACGTTTACTCCGTGGCTATAGGGAACGGGTCCATGTCACTGCTCATAGCGCCTCTTGCCAATGTCTCCAGGGCAAGATCATCCCTGCAGGCCCTCGGTGCGTCGGTTGACTCGGTGGAGTGGAACACCAAGTTCCTGCTGGACAAGCCCAAGATTACTTTGGACGGGAAGGAGTACCTGCTCCTGATAAACTTTTTCCAGGAATGGGTTAACGAGTCCCTTTCTCCTGGAACCGTCCTAGAAAAAAGGCTGGAGTTCAGCACCAAGTACGGGGAGATAATAGGCGTTGGGCTCGCTAGCTAAGCCGGAGTATCGCCTCTGCAATGTCCCCTCCGGTTTCACGCAGCGCTTTTTCAGCCTCTTCTGCTGTTCTCCCTGTCTTTTCTGCCACGAGCTTCACGTCATCCTCAGAGAACGGTTTAAGCTCCTCCTCAACCGCGTTACCCATAACCTGCCAGGTCTTCTGGCCCTGCGCCTCGATAAGAAGCACCTGAGGATTCGTTATCCTGATTATCTTGTCTGATGACTTGATTATCACCTCGTCCGCCGGGACGGGAGACTGTTTTATTCCAAGCTGCTTCATCATCTTTTCCATCATCTTCGGATTCATTCCCATCATGAACCTTCTTCTAAACGTTCTGTTTTAAAGCACTTGTCGTTACTTTTTTAACCGCCTGCTGCCTAACCTTCCACATGATAGTTATCGGTAACCTGAAGGCTTACGAGAAGGTGTTTCAAGGGACTGACGTTGACAGCGCTGTGCTTGAGGCAATAAGGGAATACGTTTCCTCAGGAGGTGTGATCAAGCTTGAGAGTGTTACCCCCATGAAAATCGCGTACCCCAGCAGGAACAGGCTCAAGGCCCAGCTTGACGAGGTCAGGGCAAAAAAGAGGAAGATCACAGAGGAAATGAGGAACCTGCGCAGAAAACAGGAGAAAGGAAAGAAAGCCCTCCGGAAAATAAAGGTTATCGCAGACCCCTTGTATTGGAAGCACAGGATAAAACTGCTCGCCGATCCAGGATACCGGAAAGCGTACGAGACCGTTGAAATGCCGGTAGCGGCCATGACAGACCCTAAGCACAGGAAAATGGTGGAGATGTTTGTCACGAACCCAGAGTACCGCGAGAGGCTGGTGGAGGCCAGGACATCTGTCATAGGAAGGTCCAGGGGTTCCATAAGAGAGAGTGTGGAAAAGTCGGACAAGTTCAAGGAAGAAGTGATAAGCGAGAGGCTCGGCAAGCTAGAGAAGGAACTTGAAAAGTACGAGCGGAGGGAGAAGGCCCTCAACACACTGCTACAGTTTTCAAGCAAGGTTTTCTAAAACCAGAGTGGTCTTCCTTTTGCGATGAATGCGATTACTTCCAGGATCGTGGGAAGCGCGAACAGTATCACGGCTCCCTTTGCCTGATTCTTTTCCAGCACGTTTCCCCTGTCAGCAGCGCCCACGAGCACCGCGAGCAAGAGCATGCTAAAGAGCCAGCTGAACACCCACTCTATCATAGGATACGAAAGGAAGCGATCGTTTTTATTGTTTTCCAGCGGAGAATACTCTCGTGGACAAGGAGGAGATAATAAGAAGAGTGCTGGAAGCGCACGGGATACAAAGGCTGAACCCTGTCCAGGAAGAGGCCGTGACCAAGGGCCTTTTCAAGCACAGGAACATGGTCATCTCAGCCCCGACAGGATCAGGGAAAACGCTGTGCGCTGAAATGGCTGCCCTGCACACAGCCTACTCAGGAGGGAAAACGGTCATCCTTTCTCCCCTTCGCGCTCTTGCTTCAGAGCACTACGAGACATTTTCAGAAATCCACCCCAGCACAGCCCTCAGCATAGGAGACTATGACAGCCAGGACGCCTACCTGAAAAAGTACGACATCATCAGCTGCTCGTACGAAAAGTTCGACTCTCTCCTCAGGCACAGGAGCCCGTGGATAAGGGACGTGAGGCTTCTTGTTGTCGACGAGGTCCACGAGATAGACTCTGACAGGGGGCCGGTGCTCGAGACTGTCATGTCAAGAATAATGCACATGGTTCCCGAAGCGAGGATACTCGCGCTCAGCGCCACGATCCCTAACGCGTTCGAGATCGCGGAATGGCTTGACGCCGCGCTAGTGATATCTGAGTACAGGGCAGTGCCCCTGAAGGAGGGAGTTTACTTTGAGAGGGTGATAGACTACGGTGACCACGCAGAGAAAGTGGAGTCAAGCAGGTCCGAGGACATCCTCTCGATCCTGGAGCACGCGGTGCGCAAGGGACAGCAGGCCCTCGTGTTCGCCAACACCCGGAGGAACGCAGAATCCCTCGCCAAAAAGGCAGCGGCCATAACAGCCGGGCACGCTCCTCCTGAGGCCGGCGAGGCCGCAGAAAAGGTTCTGAGCGTGCTCGATCCGCCCACAGAACAGTGCGCTAAGCTCGCAGGCCTTGTGAAAAAGGGTGTGGCGTTCCACCACGCAGGGCTCGTGCAGAAGCAGAGGAAGATAATAGAGGACGCCTTCAGGGAAGGTGTGATAAGAGTGCTCTGCTCAACTCCCACCGTGGCCGCGGGCGTGAACCTTCCAGCGCACTACGTGATAATCCCCTCCGTGCACGTTTACAGGGACGGCCCCACCCTCATGAGCGTGAGGGAATACAAGCAAAAGGTGGGAAGGGCTGGGCGCATAAAGTACGATTCTCTTGGAGAAGCGATAACAATAGCCAGGTCAGAACCCGAAAAAAAGATGATCTTCGACAAGTACATCAACGGGGTGCCCGAGAGAGTGGACTCCAGGCTCGGGAGCCAGTCTGTTCTGAGAACGCACGCTCTCGCGTGCGCGTGCAGCATGATAACCACACTGGACGGGCTCGTGGAGTTCTTCTCCAGGACATTCTACGCGTACCAGAACGGCCCCACGGTCCTAAGACCACTGCTGGAAAACATTGTTGAAGAACTCGCGTCCTACGGTTTTCTTGACAAGAAAGAAGAACACTACCTGCCGACCAGGATAGGGTTCAGGGTAAACGAATTGTACATAGACCCGCTGTCCGCGAAGAGCATGTTGGACTGTCTGCTCTCGGAAAAGCACGCCAGCGACCTTGGCTACCTGCTCATGATCGCGGACACGACCGAGATGAGCCCCTGGCTTTCTGTTTCCAGAAAAGACGAGCCTGTCCTGTTCGAGAGGGCAGCGGCAGAATCCCAGGGTCTTTTCAAGACAGTGGACGGGTTCCATTTTGACTACTTTTACCTGAACAAGTTCAAGCTCGCGCTAATGCTGCACGACTGGATTAGCGAGAGGACTGAGCAGGAAATCCTAAGAGAATATAATATCCCTCCAGGGATATTGTACTCTTTCTTGTCCAACGCGGACTGGCTGCTGTACTCAGCGGCAGAGCTCGCCCGGATATCAGGAAGAAAAGACCGGGCCAAGGGCCTTTCACTGCTCAGGGAGAGGGTCAAGCACGGGGTCAGAAAAGAGCTCCTTCCGCTCGTCATGCTCAAACACGTCGGGAGGGTCAGGGCCAGGATCTTGTGGAACGCGGGCGTCAGAAAACCCTCTGACCTGAAAAAGATTCCAGTACCAGAACTTGAAAGACTGCTCGGGAAAAAGACCGCGCGCAAGGTGCTCGAGCAAGTGGGTGAAGCATGATGGCAGACGCCCTCAGGAAGAGCGGGTTTCCTCACTCACGCGCTCCCGTGGGGGCGCGGGTTGGGTGACCCTCTTATCTTCATAGGGCGAGCGTGAAACTATTCCCCGAACTGTTTTTTCATGAGGTCAATAATGTTCTGGGCAGGGTACGCGAGTCTTATGAGGGTAGTGTTCCCCCTGACTCCTTTTCCTGAGAGGGTTGTGGTGATGAGCCCGAGCATTTCCAGTTCGTTCATGTACTCCTTGCACCATCTTGCGGTCCTAGGCTCTCTTCCCAGCACCCTGCATATCCTGTTGTACCTGTCGTATACTTCTCCTGTGAACAGCACGTTCTCGGCCACTGTTCCATCAAGCCTCGCGTAGTGCCCTCCTTCTTTCGAGAGCTGGGCTATCGCGTACAAGAGGATCTTCTGGTGCTCTGGCAGGGTCTTTATCACGTTGTACACGATCTCGTTCTCGACCCCTTTCCTGGCGAGGTTCACGTGCTTGTCCGTGACCTTCTGGTCTCCCATCTCGTCAGCTATTTCCCCTGCTTTGAACAACAGCCGGAGCGCGTACCTCGCATCTCCTGACTCGTTCGCGGCCAGGGCGCTGGCGAGGTTTATCGCGCTCTCGTCAACAGCCCCTGGCTTGAACCCAAGCTTTACCCTCTGTTCCAGGATATCTTTTAGTTCCTCAGCATTGTAGGGAGGGAACACGAGCTCGTCCTCGAACAACGCGCTCTTGCTCCTTGGGTCGAGGGAGTCCTTGAAGTTTATGTTGTTGGAAATGCCGATCATGCTTATCCTTCCGGCGGCCAGCTCGTCGTTCGCCCTGGTTATGGTGTAAATAAGATCGTCCAGGTTCTTGACCTTATCAACCTCGTCCAGCACGAGTATCATGCTCAGGTTGTTGGACTGCACGTAGTCCACGACCTTCTGGAACAAGTGCGAGAAGGGAAACCCTAGGAAAGACTCTTCAGGGTAGCAGTACTCCGCGACCTTTAGCATGACCTGGTACTTCGTGTTTAGTATCCTGCAGTTAGTGTAAACACATTCAACGCTCGCCCCGTACTTTTTCTTGACCGCCATGAGTTTGTCAATAACATGCTTGGTTGACACCGTTTTTCCCGTGCCAGTCTTCCCGTACAAGAACATGTTGTTTATTGTTTTTCCGGACAGGGAAGGAGCGAGCTTTTGCATGAGCGCCTGGATTTGAGCCTCCCTGTGGGGAAGTGTTTCCGGGACAAAATGAGGGCTGAGCACGTTCCTGTCAACAAAAACAGTTGACTTCCTGAGCTCTTTTTCGAAGATATCATCCATCATCATCACTGTCCCCCGGACCGCGAGCGCCTCCTAGAAAGGGGTTACTTGAATTATGAGACTACCAGTATAAAAACGTTTTTAGGGTAAGTGTTTTAAACAACGTGAGCCAAAATACTAACAAAAACAAAAGACTGGAGGTAGTATCATGCCTGCGCTGTTGGGAAAACTGAAGACGTCAAAAAATGTTGACATCGAAGAGTACCTGGACAATCTTGCTCTTGAGGAAGAGGATCTTCTGGAAGAACATGCTGACATGTGGGTCAAGCCTCTTTCCCTGGAGTCTGTCGGGGATGTTGAGGACGTTGTTTCAGAGTTGAGGAAGGGGAACATAATCCTGTTGAACATTTCTCCGCTGTACAAGAAAAACACCATAAAACTGAAGCAGGCCATCTCAGAACTGAAGGGACAGGTTTCAGAGCTTGACGGCGACATCGCCAGGATAACCGAGGAGAAAGTGCTGGTGACTCCTAGCAGGGTGAAAATAGCCAAAAAGTGAGACGGTTTGATCCTGGACAAGCCGGCCCTGGTGCTCAGGTACACTGTCGACGACGTGGTCGAGGCAGTTGACAGGAGTCTGAGGCGCAGGGGCTGGAAAGAGTTTGAGATAAGCAGTCTCAAACTCTACTACCTTCCCTTCTACATTTTCAATTACGATGTCCTGGTGGAACAGAGCGTCCAGGGACAGACTTTTTCTCAAGGGTTCTCGGGGACAATGGCCATGGACGCGGTCTCGGGAAAACTGCAGCCCCTGATAACCGAGCTACTGGACAGCCAGCCCGTTTCCTTTGAAAAGAAGGTCTCGCACGACATACAGTTCACTCCCGTGACCCCTGCTCTGAAGCCGGATGAGGCGAAAAGGACTGCCGCCAGGCAACTCGCGGGAAAGTTCGGGATAGGCGCGGAGTCAGTGGAAACGGCGGGGTTCAGGATAATATACTGGCCCGTGTGGAGGGTTTTCGTTTCCATGCCCGCCGGGTTCTACAAGCTTGATGTTGACGGGTTCAGTGGGGTTATCCTGAACGAAGGAGAGATTCCGGTGAGGGAGAAAACGTGGAAGGACGTGATGGCGGAGACCATTGACCTGATGAAGACCCCGAAGGGCTGGGCAGTCCTCCTGAAGAAAACCTTCAGCGTGATCAGCAAAACAGGAAAAGGAGGAAGCGTGTTCTCAAAGCCCTGGTTCAAGTGGGCTGTCACGTTCTTACTGCTTGTCGTGCTCTTGTACCTACTCTTCAGCGGCGGGTTCTGAAACTTCTTCTTAAACAAAGTCTGCAAGGCTCTTCTGCTTCTGTGCTTCCGCCCTCTTCTCCATTTCCTCGAGCTCGAAGAAGCTTTTCACGTCATTCTCTATCAGAATGAGCCTTTGCTTCAGGTACTCTGAGAGGTGATACTTGTTCGCGATGTTCTTTGACACGTCAAGGTACTTTACTATGCCTCCCTTGCTCACGGTCAGCACGAGCTTGCCCCCGCATTTGTAACACTTGCCGGACAAGGGCGCTCTCCTGTAGACCGTGTTGCAGTCAACGCACCTGAGGCCCTGCTGTCCAAAGGCCCTAAGGTTTCCCATCATGTCCCGCATGAAATGGAAGTTTATTACCCTGCTCGCAAGGTCCCTTTCGTCCACCGCGAGAATCTTTTCCCCGAGGTCAAGCTGTTTTTCAACTTTTTCCGCCATTGTCTTGAGGGTTGTGTACGCTGACCTCACGGGCCCCTCGTCTATCCTGTGGGTCTCGTGAGTGTACCCGAACCCGTGATACTGTTCCGGCGTTTCAAGCCTGTCCTTTACGGTTTCTATTTTCACGTCCGACGGGTTCAGGTTGTTGCACGCTGCCTCGTAGTACTCCAGGGGGTATTCTGAGACCACGTCCATCTCGTGGACCTGGTCGTCCACTTCCCGAGGGTCTATTTTTGTTGTGAGCACCATGGCCGCGTCCATGGTGCCCCCTCTCGAGCTCGGGAGGTACTTCTTGCTGAAGTTCAGCAGTGCATCCAGCAAGAGCATGAACGCGTCCTCGTCGCCGTCACAGTCCCTCCTGCACGCGGCGTGCATGTACGGGTGCGCGTAGGTTCCCCTGGCCCTGTGGAACCCGATGATCCTGCCGAGAACTCCAACAGAAATGTGCGGCGCGAGGCAGATGACCAGATGTCCCACGAGATCTTCTGGTTTTTCCGCGTTGTAGTATCTTGGCAGTCCGTAGAATTTTTCCAGCAGATCGTCAATGAACTTTGCTGTGGCCAGCACGTACTCTGCCGAGTCTTCTGGTATTACAATGTCCTGTACGAACAGCTCGCACACCTGTTCCGGGTCTGTGAGTGGGTTGCCGTCTTTGTCGTACAAGTACCCGAGCTCTCTTGCTTTTTCAACACTCAATCCTATCTCTCTTGGCTTGAAGTGGGTTAACGGCAGGTTCGTCGCGTCGAACCGTACCGTCCCGTCCCTGAACACGGTGACTCCGTGCTTTGCTCTAAGCATTCCCTTTTCCACGGGCTCGAAGAACTTGCCAGAGTTTATCAGGCCTTCTACGGCCTTTGTTTTTTCAGGGGTTTTCTCGCCAAGCGTTTCCTCCGCTTTCTTGAGAAGGGTTTTCAGGTCTAGCGCTATGTGGGCGTAGGGCAGCGCTCTTCCTCCGCAGTGCTTGCACACCTCTGTTTTTCCTTTTTTTCCGCACTTGGTGCACGTGTAAACCACTTCTGTGCGTGCCCCGCAGTCGTGGCAGTAGTAGCTTAGCGTTTCCTTGTCGCACTTGGGGCACTTGAGCCGCACGGCTTCCACTGATACGACTCCCTTTTCAGCGGCCTTTTTCAGGAGCCTTGTTTTTCCTCCGCTGTACTTTATTGGGAACAGCAGGTGTGGCGGCGGGCTCATTTTCCTGGGTTTTGCTTTTTCAGGCCTGCCCATCCTGGCTCCGACGAACGTTCCTCCTTTGTCCATGACCCTGAAACCGCACGCCTTGCTGATGGCTTCCAGGACATCATCTTCTTCCTCAAGAGCCCTTTCAAGGTCTTCCACGTGCTCAAGGCACAGTGTTTCTATCAGAGGGCCTGCTTCTTCTATTATTACCTTCCCTTCCCTGAGCTTGTGAGGAACCCCTATCCTTTCAAGGATCCTTTTTTCTTCTGAGACCCTCACCTCGAGCACCCTGCTATCTTCTCCTGCTATTCCTTTCACCGTGCTAGTGCTTCCGGTGGCAAGCCATCTCGCGAGCTTCGCGAGCTCCTGTTTTTCAAGCAGGTTATAGTAGTACAAGTACCTGGGATGCATTGGAAGCCCTTTCCACGCGAGCTCTACTGCCTGTTCAGAGCTCACGTTCCACGGGTCCATCCTCGCTCCATTTTCCTCGCATATCTTCTGCCACCATTCCTCACAGAATCCTGGCTTCACGAGAGGGTGGTTAGCTTTCAGGAAGTCCCCGTGGCTCACGAGAAGATCGCCCAAGAAGAGTATTTCAACTATGTCGTCCTTTACCTCCATCGCCCTCGGCACGCTGTCAACTCTTATGACGTCACCGTTCCTCAGGAGGACGGTCGGCCCTTCTATGGTGCTGACCGGGACCGTCACGCACCCTTTCCCAGGCCTTTCGAGCTTGAGCTGGGTTCCTATGGCCATGAACTCGTTCACGAGGTACATGGTCGCAGGGTCCACTCCCTTCGCGTTCAGGCCCGTGTTCCTGCTCCTGCCGTACCTTAGTCTGAACCCTCCTGGCCTGCTCGGGTAAGCGAATATGGGCCTGCCGCCCACTATGTCCGAGAGGTACTTGGTCACGGGCTTTATTTCCTTTTTCTCTCCTGTTTTTTTGGTTATCCTGACTATAGCCTCTATCCAGTCCCACCCGAGGTCATGTTTCTTGGAGTACTTCAAGAGCTTGGCCGCTTTCTGGGCTATCCCCTATGCGATGACGAGAGCCATCCCTCCCCTGATCCGGTTCGTTTCTATCCTCGGAAGGTTCTTGTATATGCTGACCTCCAGTTCTGAGGTGGGAGTGCCGCTCACGCACACCGGACAGTTCCTCACGATGTGCCTGACATCATCCTCTGGGGGATGGTACTGCAGTCTAGAAACGAGGTTGTGGTATATTTCTATCTCTTCAACGTACCTTTCAACCTCTTCTTTTGAGGGCCTGTACTCCTGCAGCCCCATCTTCTTCCTCGTGTAGTCGGCCAGGATGACCGAGAGCGCGGCGGCTGTTCCTCCAGCGGACCGGATCGGTCCCGCGTAGTACACTTCCAGGCACTGGGTCCCGTCAGGATTGTCCAGGATCCTTGTTCCCGCGATCCCTTCTGTTGCGGCGGCTGGGACAGCTTCAGTGATTATCGCCACCCCTGTTCTTATGCACTGTTCTGCCAGCTCCTCCCTGGAGCTGAACTCTCCGAACTTCCCCTCAACTATCTCTTCTATTATCTTGAACGTCATCTTTTCTCTGTCCATTTCCTTGAGGAGTTCTCTTATCCTCTCTGCAACTCCCTTTGGCCCCACCAGCCCTTCCACTCTTGCGGCGAGGTCCGCGGCGGGAGGGATCTCAACCTCTGTTGTCACGTCCTTCCCTTTGGACCTGGCTAGCTTTGCCAGAGAGTAGCATTCTTCTGTCCTTTCACGCATGTGCTGCCAGTACCACTCTGTTCTCTCGCGCTTTAGGCTCATTCAACTCCCCTTGTCAAAGCGGACTACTTTTATGTTCATCCTGTTCAGGTCTATCACGGGAAGCTGGCAGGGGGTTGGCTTGTGCCCTTGTTTCTGCTGGTATGGTGTTATCTGCTGCCACGTGCCCCCGTTCACTGACACGACACCGTTCTGGTTTAGGTACGCGTTCTTGTGAATGTGCCCTGTCAGGATCATGTCCGGAAGCTCGTCTATCGTCATTGGGTCATCTTCTGTTGGTATGAGCGGCTTCCCGCCGTAGAACGGGTGCAGGTGTCTTGTCATGAGCACCTTCCTCAGGATCTTCTCAGGCTCGTTGTACGTGACAGTGTTCACGTTTGCCACGATGTCGTCAAAGCTGGTTCCGTGGTACAAGAGCGTTTTTATACCGTGGACATTCCACCAGCTCGGGCTGGTCCCGAAGTGAACGTTCCCGAGTCCCTTCAGTTCTGGCACGAGCTCTGGAGGGATGCTGGGCTGAGGGTCAGCGGTCCTGACCCCGTCATGGTTTCCTGGTATTATTATCACGTGTACGTACTCTGGGATCTGGAGTATGTACTCCGAAAACTTCTTGTACTGTTCGAACAGGTCCTCGTACTCGAGTTCTTCCTCTTGTCCGGGGTATATCCCGATACCGTCTACAAGGTCGCCGGTTATTATCACGTACTTTACTTTTTCCGCGATCCGCAGGTACTTTTCGTTGTCCGTGTCCCCGTTGAGCCAGGCGATCATCTTCTCAAAGTTTTTCTTCATGAAAAGCTTGCTTCCAACGTGAGGGTCGGAGATGACTGCTGCCATCACCTCTTCTCCTGCCGATGCAGGGTCCTTCTTAGGCACTCCCGGTTCTATTATTGACTTTGCTATGAGCAGGCTCCCGTTGCCTTTACGCACGTCCACGGCGACGACCGTGTCGAGCAGAAGATCTTCTGCCAGCGCCATGAGCTGGTTATCGCTTTTCGGCACGAGCACGTTCGCCCGCCCGGTATCGTCCTCTAGGGTTATCATCAGGTGCCCGTTCTTCGTTCTCCTCTTCTCGTAGACGAGTCCTGCTATTCTGAGTTCTCTTTCTTTTCTTTTCCTCACATCGGTTATTTTCGTGATGCTCCCTCTTCTCCTGAGGATCTTGACCGTTTTCTCGTACCTGCTCCTGAAGTACGCCACGAAGTCTTCAACATTCCCTCTGCTCAGGACTTCAGCGTCCCTTATCTTTTCCACCCTCGCCTCAACTTCTCTGGCGAGTGGCCTGAAAGAAGAAGGTCTTCTGACAACCACCTTCTTTTCTTCTTGGACGATCTTGGTCTTCTCCTTTTCCTGCAGGTCCTCGGGGGTCACGAAAAGTTTTCCGGAGCACTTCTCGGTTATCCTGTTGACGAGTTCTTCGGGGTTTTCAGATGATAGAACGAGCTTGACTGTTTCAGGAGCGAGGAGGAATCCTTTTTCTTCCAGGATCCTTATTGCCTCGCTTCCGTCCATACTACACACTGTCCAATGTCTTTTTGGGATAGGGCCCGGGAGGAGAGGGGCTCCCAGGCCCAAAATCAGCTGGAACTGGGTGTAACCTCTGAACAAAAAGTTTCTCACAGGTTGTATATTAACTTTTCCTCCGCGCCGGGCCTCTTGTCCTGTTTTTACCTGGTCGTCTTGAGCTCCATGAGCTCTTCCAGCATCTTCCTGGGTCCTGGCTTTTCAAAGTGTTTCCTGACCGGCTCGAGCATTTTTATTATCTCCCTGGCGACAGCGCTCTTCAGGTCAGCTGGGTGGAGCTCTTTCTTGGCGAACGCCTGCTCCAGCTCTTGGAACGTTTCAAAGGTAACATCCCCTCCGAACTTGGCCGGCCTCTCGACGTGCAGCGCGAACCCTGGCCTGGAGAAGAGTATTTTTTCAGCCCAGTCCAGCACCGGGTTAAAGTCTGTTTCTCCCGGCAGGCAGAATGCCTTGTTTATCTTCCTCTCTATTTCCTCCGGAGGATCGTGCACGAACACGCACGTGTCTGGTTTGCTCTTGCTCATTTTCATGGCCGCGATCACTTCTTTGAGGTTCTCCTGGCTCACTGGCCATACTGGTGGTTTCCCGAGCCCCAGGAGGAGGGGGTGGTGTACTGCGACAGGCTTTATCCTTTCTCCTTTAGCGTTCTTGAGCGTGCTGAACCTCAGCTTTAGCCCAACGTCCCTTGCTATCACGTGCGCTTTCCTCTGGTCAGCCCCGGAGTGTGATATGTTCACGCCCTGAACGAAAATGTCTGCCACCTGCATCGCGGGGTATATTAGTTTCGCGAAGTCAACCTCTTCCCCTTCTTTTCTCCCTAGTATCGTTATGCTCCGCCTCATTCTCCCGAGGGTGGTGTGCTTGCTCACGTCTATTACAGTCCTCCAGTACTCGTCGTTATTGTGGTACAGGTCACTTCCGAGCACGAACTTTACCTTGTCAGGGTCTCCCCCAACAGCCTTCAGGCTTGCTTTCAGGCCCTCCTTGAAGTATCCTCCGGCCACCCTCTTTATCGTCTCAAGGTCTCCTCCAAGCTTGTCGTTGATCCAGCTGTGCCAGTCCGCGAGGAATATTGAACAGTCCACTCCAGCCTGCTGGAAGTCCCTGACCTTGCCCATGCACATTATTCCCGTCCCGAGGTGGATCATTCCAGAAATCTCAAACCCTATGTAGTGCTTTAGAGGGGTGCCTGTTTCTATCAGGCTCATGAGGTCCTCTGGAGTGAGCACTTCTTCAGTGTTCCTGGTTATCAGTTCAAACCTCTCTTGAGCGTCCATTCAATCATCCTCCTCAAAAACGTTCCTGGATACGGGCCGCAGGACCTTATCCTGCGCACTCTTTGTTAGCACGATATGGTTTTTATTATCTTGCACTATCAGAAGGTCTCCGGGAGAAACGCCAACGCTTCTCCGAACCTTTTCCGGGATCACGATTCTTCCTCTTTCGTCCCTCCTGACTATAAAGACGTTCACCCATCCTCTCTCACTCTCCTGAGTTCTGCCGGAGGCGTTCAGAGAAAAAGCTGGGGAAAACGTTTACCCTGTTTTCAGGAATAAAGGCACTCGCCCCTCATCAAATGCACCTGGTTTTTACTAAGTCTTTTTCCCCGTATAAAAAGGTAGGGGGTTTTCACGGTTTCTTATTTCAGTTCTTCTTTGAGCTTTTCCAGTTCAGAGATTATGTTCCATATCTCCGTCCTTGTGTGGAAGGGCATGTTGATGTCGTTGGAGATCTCCTCGAGCGCGTATATCGCGCTCGCGATCCTCATCTCTATCTCTTCTTTCCCCTTCTCGCACGCCTTGATCAGGTTTTCTTTGTTCTCCCTGACCACGTTTTTTATGTTCCTCGGGACTTCGTTGTCCTCCAGTATTGGATCCATGATGAGTACAATTTGGTCTATTCTTCCTTTCACGTCCTCCATTCTCAACACCTCTTTTCTTTAGAAGAAGGTTTTTTCCTCTCTTCCTTCTGCCCGCTGGTTAAGAGAATAAGAGCAGGTCATTTAAAAGTTTTGCCCAAAAAACTCTCTCACTATCTTTTCGGCGGTTTCTTTTACCTGTTTTTCGTCCCTAGCGTCTATTATTGTCATGGCATCCTCGGGCTTTTCTTTTGTGACGTCACCGTGGGTCGCCAGTATTATCATTTTACAGGGTTTCATTTCCTCTTTTATCTTCTTCGCAAGGGAGAGCTGTCTTTCAAGGCTCATGCCGCAGTATTCGCTGGGGTCTACTAGGAACAGGATGTTTTTTGACACGTGCTTCAACGCGGCGACCGCCCTCTTTTCTATCTTGTTCCTTTTCTCAGCAGGCCTGTCAAGAAGCCCGGGAGTGTCAATCCACTGCACCGTCAGCAGGCCGTGCTTGGACGTGCCTATGAGGATGTTCTTGGTCGTGAACGGGTATGGCCTGACCTCTACCTTTCTTCCTGAAACGTTCTTCAAGAACTCTGATTTTCCCACGTTCGGCGGGCCCGCTATTATCACGGTAGGCCTTTCTTTCACCTTAGGGATCTTGGGCAGCACCGCGTGAAACTTTTCCATCTCCCTGAAGTCCAGCTTCTTCACCACGCTCTTTACCCTGCCGTAGTACTCCCTGCGGTAGTCCCCAGACTCCCTGTAGTTCCTTGAGTACTTCACCTTCAGCTTGTACTCGTCCCTCAGCCTCCTTATTATCTTCATGGACTCTTTTGTCTGCCTCCTGTCGTTCCTCAGTTTCCTGAGGTCAACGAACGTTGACATGATCTCCTTTTCAAAGGGAGAAAGGCTTGTTCTGCTGTTCTTCAGAAGCCGGTTCAGCTTGTCGAGTATGACGTTCGTGAAGACAGTAACCCTTACCACATCTGCTTTTACCTTGTCCTTTTCTTTTCCCGCCTCTTTCCTGGCGGAGGCCATCGCCTTTTCCAGGAGCTCTTTTGGGGTCATCCGAATCAGGTATATTGGGGCTGGGAAGTAATAAATACTTCTTCTTCCTCTCCTTCAAGCATGAGAGCCTTCCTGTTGGTCCTGCTGCTGACCGTCACAGCAGGCCTTGCACAGTGCTCGGACTATTCTCAGAAGGCAGATTCTCTCGCCAGCTCGTGCGACTTTCACAGCATCCTTTCAGGACAGCCTAACGTATACCACTGTTTTGAGGCTGGAAAGAGTTACATTGACGCTGCAGAATGCGTTTCCTTGTACGGAGGAGACCCTTCACAGTACTACGAGAAAGCGTTGTACTATCTTGAAAACTCTATCCCGAAACTTTCCGAGGAAGGAGACCATCCTGCTAAAGCAAGGGCTTACGAGAACATCGCGAGAGTGTACGCGGATAAGGGAGACCTTTCCTCTGCAGAGGAGAACTACCAGCTGGCGGTCAGGGAGTACTCCCTTGCCAGAGAATACTCTGAAGCGGACAGGGTGAGGCAGCTGATAGCATCTCTTGGCCTGGAGCAGGAGAGCCCTGAAGAACAGGGGGTTGTGAACCCCGAGCTGGGCGAGAGCATGCTCTCGTACTACTTCATGATAGCGGTCAGCGCCACGGTTCTCGCACTCTTTTTCCTGATAGCGTTCAGGGTGAAGAGGAGAAGGAAGTCTCCTGAGCTAGTGGTCAGACACGCTTCCTCCGCAAGGCGGGAGGAAAAGCCCTCAGAACCGGAAAAAACGGTTGAAGAAGAGAAGGAGGCCCGGGCCAAGAGCGCGAAGGAGAGGGTGAAAGAAAAGCTCAGGAGAAAGTACGCTCCCAGAAAGTGATACATTTTTTTATGCTGTTTCCCTATGTATGCGGGCATGTTCGAACTGAAAGACAGGGACCTGGGAGCGAGAATCGGTGTTCTGAGCACTAGCCATGGGAAGATAACCACTCCTGCAGTGCTCCCAGTAATAAACCCCGTTTCCCAGGCTGTTCCAGCAGAAGAGCTTTCTGAGATGGGTGCCCAGGCTGTTATCACAAACGCGTACCTCATCTGGAAAAATAAAAGAGAGGAAGCGCTTTCTCAAGGGGTCCATGGCCTGATCGGATTCCACGGGCCCGTGATGACAGACTCTGGGGCGTACCAGATGATGGAGTACGGGGAAGTCTCCGTGTCAAACCAGGACATCATAGACTTCCAGCGTGACATCGGCGTGGACATCGGAGTGATCCTGGACCACCCCACCGCGAGCAGGGACAGGAAGGATGTGGAACAAGCGGTTGAAGACACTCTCCTCGCGGCAGAAGAAGCCGTCCTTCCGGAAGGAGTGCTCTGGGCAGGGCCAGTGCAGGGGACGGGCTTCCCTGACCTGCAGCAGGAGTGCGCTAGAAGACTTTCCGAAATGCCCTTCGCAGTCCACCCCGTAGGATCCATAGTTCCCCGGATGATAGAGTACGACTTCAAGACGGTCGTGGAGGCAGTGGTCACCGTAAGGGAGAATGTTCCTGCTGACAGGCCCGTGCATGCCTTCGGAGCAGGCCATCCCATGTTTTTTGCTCTTCTCGTGGCAGCGGGAGCAGATCTTTTCGACTCCGCCGCCTACGCGCTGTACGCTAAGGACAAGAGATACCTGACGGAGCACGGCACGCTGAGAGCAGACGAGCTCTCTGAGCTACCCTGCTCCTGCCCGGTTTGCTCCTCGTTCACGCCAAAAGAAATCGCGGAGGACGAGGGACTGCTCTCCAGGCACAACCTCTACGTTACCTTTGAAGAAATGAGGAGGATAAGGCAGGCCATCCGGGACAAGACTCTTTTCGAGCTACTTGAAGAAAGGGTAAGAGCCCATCCCAAGCTCGTGCCCGCCTTCAGGCAGCTGCTCAGGCACAAGAAGTACCTGGAAGAACTTGACTGGTTCCCTAAAAAGAGGGTGATGGAACTAAGCGAGCTGACCAAGAGCAGGCCTGACGTGAGAAGAGCGAAGAGCATGGTGGAAAGGACGAGGAAGCTGCTGAAGCAGAGGACAGTTGAGCTCCCGTTGTACGGGCAGGTCCCCTACCCCGTCCTGGACTGCTATCCCTTTTCTCAGACGGTGTTCCAGAAAGACCTTGAACTGTCATGCCCCGAATGGGTTGGAATGGAGGAAAAGGTGCGGGCTGCGAGCGTGTACTGGTTCGGGTTGGACATTTTCCCGCGGGACATCAGAGTAGACTATTCTCCCAAGACGAGAAGGGTGAGGGCCGTGTACCATAACCGAGAACTCCTTGCAACGTTCAGGGCAAGCGACTTTTACATAATCCTTCACGGGGGAGCGCGTTTCTTGCACGGGAAAACAAGGCCTCCTGCTTTTAGAGTGGTGGTGTCAGATCCTGAAGCGGTCAAGTACGCAAGAGAAGGGAGGACTGTCTTTGCCAAGTTCGTGGCCGACGCGGACCCCGGAATAGTACCGGGACAGCAGGTCCTGGTGACAGACCCTGAGGACAACCTTCTGGGAGCGGGAACAGCCCTGTTGAACGCGAGGGAAATGAAGGAGTTCTCAAGGGGGCCTGCTGTGATCACGCGCTGGAGCGTTTCAAGATCCTGAAACCCTCTGCCTTTCTTCCCCACACGAAAAACCCTGGGAATCCCAGGCTCTCTGGTTCTATGCCTACTTTTTTCTTGAGCCTAAGCTTCTGGTGGTCCAGGACTATCCCCTGAACGTTGATGAAACCTTCTTCTTCCATGATCTTGTGAACGTTCTCGTTCACCACTGGCGAAAAGTATCCGAGAAGCCCCCCGTTCTTCAAGCACTTCTTAACATGAGGGATAACCCTTTCAGGCTCTCCGAGGTCCAGGAAGACCGCGTCGTACGCTTCTTCTTCGCTGCATTCGGTCACGTCCGTGTTCACGAGCCTGACGCTGGTCCCGGAGAGGTTTTCTTTGGCTATCTCGTAGAACCTTTTTTCTTTCTCGTAGGAGACCACGTCAGCACCCCAGTTCCAGGCAAGGAAAGCGACTGCTCCTGACCCTGTTCCCGCGTCAAGAAGCCTTGTCCCTCTTCTGACCCCGAGCATGGCGAGCATTATCCCTGCGTCATAAGGGTAGACGGGCCTTCCTCCCATCCTGAACATTTCAACATCTTCCTGCAGGCTGGCCCTGCAGGCGAAGAACGTCTTCCCGTCACAGGTTATGATCCCTTCCCTGTCAACTTTCACCTTGCCGAACCTTGTTTTCGCGGTCCCGTTCTTGACAGGATACTTCCTGCCCCTCTGATCGTACACTACCAGGCCCATCATTTACCTCCTCCCAAACAAAACTTATTTAACACTACTCTTTTTATATTGTTGGAGCATAGTACCCAGAAGAATAGCGGGCGAGAGGCGTTTGACTTGGACCTGACGGTAATGTATTCTGGAAACAACTACAAGAAGCTTCTTGTGATACCCCTCGTGCTTGCCGTGGTGTTCGCGTACTTCGCCATGCACGTCAAGCCGGGGATAGAGTTCGCTGGAGGCACGATGATCTCTTTTCCCACGAACTCGAGCCCTGAAGAGATTGAAAAGGGCTTGGCATCACACTTTTCTTTAGAGGAGCTTAAAGTGAGAAGAGCCTCTGGCGCCATTTCAGGAGTCATAGTAGAATTCAAGGGAGAATCTTCCCTTGAAAAAGCCCGGGAAGCCTACGCCTCAGGTGACTACGAGGAAGTGTTCAAGGCCCTCGGAGAACCTGTTCCCGCGGACGGGAACATCACAGACCAGGCGTTTAAACTGTACAATTCCAGGAAGACCGAGTTCACGTCAAAACTATCCCAGTTCATCTCTTCAGAATACGGTGTGAACCCGAAGGACATCTCAGTAAGAGAGGTGGGCCCTTCCCTGGGAACCGTTTTCCTGTCCCAGATGGAGAGCGCGCTGGCGTTCGCCTTCGTGCTCATGAGCATGCTCGTGTTCTTCTTCTTCCGGAAGGTCCTTGTCTCGCTTGCGGTCATACAAGCGGCCTTGTTTGACGTGCTCGTGGGCCTCGGATTCATAGGTTTGGCGGGAATACCCCTGAGCCTGGCGAGCGTGGCCCCCCTGCTAATGCTCATAGGGTATTCTGTGGACACTGACATAATGCTGAGCGATAGGGTGCTAGGAAGAAAGGAGGGCACTCCCGAACAGAGACTATTCTCTGCCATGAAGACAGGATTGACCATGACAGGAACAACCATCGCCGCTCTCGCGGCCCTTTACGTTGTGGCTGCAATAGGAGGGGTGGAAACACTTTCCATGATAGCCCTCATCCTACTGGTGGGCTTGTTAGGAGACCTGGTCTCCACGTGGTGCACTAACGCTTCAATACTACTCTGGATAAGCAGGAGGAGTAAAAAGTGAAGAACGCTAGGCTAAAGCTTTACGTGATATCATTCATTGTCATAGGGCTGGTCCCATTCGCATTCAAGCCCCTTCAGTTCGGCATGGACTTCACGGGCGGGACCATAATAAACATCCAGTTGTCCGAGCCCGTGGAAGGTCCTGAAAAAGAGGCTCTCGTGAGAGTGCTCCAGGACAGGCTTAACAAGTACGGGCTGAAGGACATGAAGGTCAGGCCAGGGGGCCCTGACTTTGTGATGGTTGAAGTGGCTGAAACAGACCCTAAGACCATAGCATCAATACAAGAGATCATAAGCGAGCAGGGAAGATTCGAGGCCATGTTCGAGGGCAAGCCGATCCTGGAATCGGACGACATTGTTGGAGTGGTCTCCGACCCTGCCCAGGGGTACAAGGTATACCGCACGGGAAACGGGTACGGCTGGAGCGTGCCCTTCCTCGTCAGCCCAGAGGGTGCGGAAAAGTTTTTCAGCGCGGTGGCCGGAAGGTGCACTCTGGATCCTAAGGACCCGAGCGGGCAGCAGTGTCTTGAAAAAGTTTACATGTTCATAGACAGGCCGCAGAACGCGGTCCTCCTCATGACCCCTGAAGAGTACGCGAAAGAAAAGAGCATACCCGAGCAGTTCGACCAGCCGAGGGAAGGGCCTAGTGTCAGCACTGTCCCGCTGGACGAGCTCTTGAGCCAGTCAGGAATAGGTCTGATCGTCACAGACTCTGTTGACAGCACGGTCCTGGAAAAGGTGGCGAACAAGACTGTGATAATCCAGAAGGGAAGCCCTCTTGAGAAGTACACCGACTACCTTAACAAAACAGCCGCGAGGGTGGTGGTGAAGGCAAAACCCGAGGGCGTTAAGTACTTTGTCCCGTACGCTATTAACCTGCAGAGCATTGTGAGGCTAACGGAGGGCGTGACAGTAAGGGAGATATACAACCCGTCCATCACAGGATACGCTCCCACGCTTGAGGACGCCATTGCGCAGAGGGACAGGATCAGGATAATCCTGGAGTCAGGCAAGCTCCCTGTGACAGTACAAGTTTCAGGAGTGTCCACGATATCCGCGTCCCTCGGCAGACAGTTCCTATACTACTCGGGCGTGGCGGGACTGTTCGCGATACTCACAGTATCCGGAGTAGTGTTCTTGAGGTACAGGAAGCCAAAGCTCTCCGCGGCCATGGTGATGATAAGCATGACTGAAGCGATCATGATCCTTGGGATGGCTGCGTGGATAGGCTGGCAGCTTGACCTTCCAGCGGTGGCAGGAGTGATCGCGGCAGTGGGTACTGGAGTGGACCACCTCATAATAATCACTGACGAGGCCATGAGAGGAGTTTCAGAAAAGAGGGTGGGTCTGGCGGCGAAAATACGCAGGGCAGTGAACATAATAATGATGGCTGCTTTCACGACGATAATAGCCATGTTCCCCCTGTTCACCCTCGGGCTTGGCGCGCTGAAAGGATTCGCTCTCACGACCATACTCGGTTCTCTCATGGGAGTCTTTATAGCCAGGCCCGCTTACGCCGAGCTTGTAGGGAGGCTGGTTTGATTGGAGAGGATCCCCACAGGCATAAGCGGTCTTGACGAGTTCATAGGAGGAGGCCTGATAAGGGGCAGCACTAACCTGCTGAAAGGCCCTTCAGGAGTGGGGAAGAGCGTGATGGGCCTCCAGTTCTTGTACGCGGGCGCGGTAGACTACGGGGAAAACGGACTGATGATCCAGGTTCACGGTTACCCTACTGACATAGAATGGTACCAGTCAGCATTTGGGTGGGACTTTTCAAAACTCTCGGAAGAAGGCAAGGTTATCTTCACCGCGTTCTCTCCCTCTGACCTCTCAAAATTTGAGCTCAGGACCCTCCACTCTGACGTGATCCTGCAGCTCTACAAGATAATAGGTGAAGTGAAGGCGAAGAGAATAGTCTTTGACTCTATAACCCCTGTCGGGTTCAGTTTTTCTGAGAGAAGAGAATACCGGAACGTGATCTACCTTCTCTCTAAGGCCCTGAAAGAAAAGGGGTGCACGAGCATATTCATATCAGAATGCGATCCTGACGGGAAGTCCTTCTTCCCTGAAGAGGACTTCGTGTTTGACAGCGTGTTCCGGCTTTCCAGGACCCGGGAAAAAGGCCAGGTCATAACACAGCTTCACGTTGACAAGATGGTGGCCTCCGATCCTGTGAAACAACCTCTCCCAGTAGACATCACCGATTCCGGGATGATAGTCATACCTCCGTTCTGAAACTTTTTTATACCCCCGCAATCCTTTTCATTCTCATGAAGTTTGTGATAGTGGTCACGCTTTTGGTCGTGCTGTTCATAGCCAGCATGCTCTTGTTCCCGTACGCTGGAGAAATAGCATCCTCCCTTACCCCCAAGCCAACACCGAAGCTGAAGGTCTGGGTGGATAAAGAACCAGCGCCAGTGTACGATCCTGAAAACTGCACGATACAAGCCCAGTGGACGATAGCCAATGACGGGGATCCTGCCTCCGACATTCTGGTAGAGCTGGCGGTCCTTGACAAAAGCACGGGAGAAACCGTGGCAAAGAAAATAGAAACGGTGGGCAGGATAGAAAAAGGACAGGAAAACAGCAGGCTCGTGAAGATGGTTGTAGGCTGCGTTAACGTGAGCCAGGGCAGCGTGTTGTACGAGGTGACCGCGAGAATAGTCAACTACTCTGTCTGAACACTTCTCCTGAGAACACAGCATGCTCTTCTCCTGGCACAGCATCCTGCACGAACCCGAGCCAGTACACTATCCCCCCCGGGCCGAACGCGCGCCTGTACTTTTCCAGCTGGCCTTTCCAGTCCCTCCTCATGTCCTCTGGAGAGCCGAAGTAGTACTTGCATTCAAGCCAGTTCAGCACGCTACCGTGAATCCGGACAGGCTCGGGGAACAGGAAATCAGGCCTAAGTTTTCCCTCCAGCTCATCCCCGCGCAGGAACCTCACCCCCCTGCGCGAAAGCCAGTCCGCCACAGCGTTTTCCACCATCCTGCCGTTTGACCTTGCTCTCCTGACAGCAGAAGAGGAGTAAAACAAGTCCCTCTCTTCAGCCTCCTGCATTTCTTTTTCCAGCCTTGGGCTTGAGCCTATTTTCTTGCGTATCATTTTGCCCAGGAGAACTGGTGGAATACCATGCCTCCTGGAAAGCAGGAGAATGCTTTCTCCCGAGAGCCATTCCCTCTCTATCCCCGAGTTCAACACCCTGTGGTAACTCCTCTTAACGTTCCTGACAACCTTTTTCTCTAGTATGTTCAGGAGCAGAGGATTATTACCAACATTGTCTTCAGAAACCTCTTGGAAGACTTTCCAGTACTCTGATTCTTTCATGTTACTACTTTCAGGAAGAACACTTTTATAATACATTACAGCCAAAAGGATTTAACATGCGGCTCTTGTACAAGGGTGCAGAGGCGGAGCTCTGGCGCACGGAATACCTCGGCATCCCCGCGGTAATGAAAAAAAGGTTCAGGAAGAAGTTCATCCTCCCTGAACTGGACGAGAGGATAAGGTTCCAGAGGATCAGGAGAGAATGCCTGATGCTCTCCCAGGCCAGGCGGGCTGTCAGAACTCCGTTCGTGCTAGCAGTGGACAAAAGAGACTGCTCTTTTCTCATGGAGTTCATCCCAGGAGAGAAGGTCCGGGACCTGTTTTACAAGGGAGAAAAACTAGGACTGTCAGAGGAGATCGGGAAAAAAATCAGGGGACTGCACGAGCTTGACATAATACACGGCGACCTTACGACCTCAAACATGATCCTGGAGGAAAAGGGAGAACTCTGCTTTATAGACTTTGGCCTGGCGTTCAAGAGCGCAAAAGAAGAGGATAAGGCCACTGACCTGCTCGTCTTCAAGAGAATGATATACTCCACCCACCCTGAGCACGCTGACACCATCTGGTCTGGTGTGTGCAAGGGCTACTCTGACGAGAAAGTCCTCGCGAAAGTGGAGGAAATAGAGTCACGGGCAAGATACCTGTGAAGGGAAACTTTTTTAAATGCCTTCACAGGAAATTCTTGTAGTGTTCGCACTAGTTTGCGAGCAGGTCCTGCAATCGAGGGCCCCGGATGAACACGGGGGCGCCTGTCGCAGGGCAAGGGTGATGTAAGATGGCTAGAATGCATGCTAGGAGAAGAGGGAAGAGCGGGTCAGTGCACCCGCCGATAAAAACCAGCCCCAAGTGGGTTGAGCTGTTCAAGGATGACATTGAGAAGGTCATCTGTGATCTCGCTAAACAGGACAAGACCATGAGCGAGATAGGGATGATCCTCAGGGACCAGTACGGCGTGCCCAGTGTGAAGGCGGTTCTCGGAAAATCAATAAAACAGGTGCTGGAGGAGAACAAGCTCGCTCCAGAGTATCCTGAGGACCTAATGAACTTGATGAGGAAAGCGGTCAAGCTGAGGAAACACCTCTCGGTCCACAAGAAGGATATTCACAACACGCGAGCCCTACAGCTTGTGGAGTCCAAGATAAGAAGGCTCGCAAAGTACTACACGAGAGTAGGCCAGCTCCCGCAGGGCTGGAGGTACACGCCTGAAAAGGCGGCATTGATAGTCAAGGAAAGGTGATAAGGAATGGCTGCGCAGAAAAGAGGGGTAAAGAAGGAGAGGAAGGCCACCGACACTTGGAAGAAGAAAGTGTGGTACACGGTAATCTCTCCCAAGGAGTTCGAGTCCAAGGAAGTCGGCACAACGCCAGCCCTGAAGCCTGAACAGGTTCTGAACAGGATAATAAGAGTGTCCCTCAGAGACGTTACGGGGAACATCGCTCACCAGGCGTACACCATGCTGTTCAAGGTAAAGGAAGTGAAGGGCACGACCGCGCACACCGAGACAGCAGGGTTTGAGATGGTCAGAGAACACTTCAGAAGGAATGTGAGAAGAGGAAGGAGCATGATAACAGCAATACACGATCTAAAAACAAAGGACGGGAGAAAAGCGCAGATGACCCTGCATGTTTTCACACTTGGAAGGATAAACACGGAGAAGAAGGATCAGATACGGAAGATAGCCGTTCAGACCATTGACGAGATAGCTGGAGAGGAGACCCTGCACGGTCTCGTGAAAAAAGCGCTGTATGGAGAGCTCGGCGCAGAAGTTAAGAAGAGGGCAAAGGCGCTCTGTCCTATAAGGACAGCCATAGTGAGCAAGCTAGAAATCCAGGGCGTCTGAAGATGATTCAGACCATGCTCCTCCCCCTTGCCATAGGCCTGCTGGCCATGGCCGGGGGGACAATAAGCCTTTCAGGAGGAGTATCAGGAATTCTCCTGGGGTACATTATAGTATTATCCCAGGGGATAGAATGGTTCTACCTCCTTCTACTATTTTTCGTTATAGGAGAGGCTGCCACAAAGTACAAGCACAGGCTTAAGTGCCTGAAGAAAGTTCACCAGAAGAAGAGAACCTCAAAGCACGTTGTCGCTAACGGCGGTATCGCGGCCCTAATGTCCATGCTGGGAGGCCCTGCGGGAATGTACGGTTTTCTTGGAGCGCTTTCAGCAGCAGTGAATGACACTGTCTCATCCGAGATAGGCGTGCTGTCAAAAAGGGATCCTGTCATGATAACGACTTTCGAGAAGGTCCCTCCTGGAACGAATGGGGGAGTAAGTGTTCTCGGGACTGTCATGGGGCTCGCAGCGTCAGCAGTGTTTGCCGCCGCGGCCTGGGCTCTGCTGGGAGCATCCCCCGCTCCTGTAATCCTGGCAGGAGTTATGGGATGCTTTGCGGACTCTCTGTTCGGGGCACTGGTTTAAAACCGCGGAATCGTGGGCAACAGTTCTACCAACATAATCGCAACCCTCTCAGGAGCTCTTGGCGGGATGATACTATGCTTGATCCTCTAGGCCTTGACCCGTTGCTGTCAGCCCTGCTCATGTTCTTTCCAGCGTACGTGGCAAACTTCTCTCCCGCGTTCATGTCAGGCCTTCTCAGATGGAAGTGGCATCCCATCGACAGGGGCAGAAAATGGTCTGACGGCAGGAGAGTTCTTGGGGACGGGAAGACCCTTGAAGGGGTTATACTAGGAATCGTGACAGGAACACTTGCAGGAGCAGCACTGTCTTTATTCTTCGGACAAGACCTCCTGCTTCCAGCATTCCTCGCTTCCGCGGGAGCCATGCTCGGGGATGCTGTCGGCAGTTTTTTCAAGAGAAGAGCAGGAGTGCCACGGGGAGGAATGTGGTTCCCTGTGGACCAGCTTGATTTCCTCGCGGGGGCCGTGGCCCTCATGAGCCCGGTTTACCTGCCTGGAGCGGGCGCGCTTTTGTTCGTCGCGCTCGTGACCATCGCGTTCCACTTGTCACTGAACCTCGCAGGATGGGCTTTGGGGTTAAAGAATGTTCCGTGGTAAAATCAGAACCGTGCTGTTGTTCGCTGCAGTGTTTTCAGCATCTTTTGCGCTATTCCACGCCCTGCCCCTTGACTGGCTTGAGCACGCGACAGCACAAGGATCTGCCGCGGTCCTGCGGGCCGCGGGCATTGATTCTTCAGCTGACGGGAAGACTATCCTCCTGCAGGGCGAGCCGGCCGCTGTGATAATACCCTCCTGCACGGGGGTAGACTCGCTCAGCATCCTGTTCGCTCTCGCGGCCGCAGATCCCCTGATGACAAGAAAAAGAAAGGCCGTGATGCTGTGCGCTGGAGTCCCCTTGCTGCTGTCGTTTAACTTTGTCAGGATAGCCCTCACGGTGATCAGCCCGGAATGGTTTCCCATGCACTTCCTGACCTGGATGGCCAGCGCGGGGCTGATCTTCGTCTTGTGGACGCTGTTTTCTAAGACTTAGGCTTGGCCTCTTTTATTTCCTTCTTAAGCTTTTCTACGGTCACGTCCTCTTCTATTCCCTCGAGCATTTCCTCTATCTCGTCCTCGTTCATGTCAAGAGCGCTCTTCGTGGCAAGCTTGTCCTCCAGCGCGGCTTCTCCCAGCAGAGGGGATCCAGGGTGTTTGAACAACGTTTTCTTCTCAGTCATGAAGATAAGTAAGGTGGTAAGGTAATAAATACTTTATCTGAGAGAATATTTCACATGAGCCTGCTGATGCAGGGAGAAACCCTGTTCTCGTTCATAGACTCTCTTGATCCTGACTTTGTCCCAAGGGTTCTCCCTCACAGGGAGGGCCAGCAGGAGGCCATAGCAGACTGCATAAGGCCCCTGATAAACGGTTACAGGGGAAGGCATGTTCTGGTTACCGGGAAGGCGGGCATAGGAAAAACCGCGACAGTGCAAAGGATGCTCGCAGACCTTAGAGAAGAGTCCGCGGTGGCCAGCGTTTTCGTGAACTGCTGGAAGAAGAACTCCAGTTTCAGGATACTGTCTGAAGCATGCCACCAGTTAGGGTACCAGTTCACTCACAATCTTGGGACGGATGAGGTGCTGTACAAGATAAAAAAACTGGTTGGAGACAAGGGGATCGTGTTCGCCCTTGACGAGGTTGACAAGGCCCAGGACGATGACTTCCTGTACTACCTGGCAGAGGAGATCCCCCGGCTCGTGCTCGTGATGATCACCAACGACCGAACCTGGTTCTCAAGAGTGGACCAGAGGATCAGGTCCAGAATAATCCCTGAAGAGATAGAGTTCCCTCCGTACTCGCTGGAGGAGATGAGGGACATTCTTGCTCTCAGGAGGGATTACGCGTTCTACGATGGCACCTGGTCAGAAGACGCGTTCGAGATGGTTGTTAAGAAAGCGCACGCCGCCAAGGACGTTCGGCTTGGCATCCTCCTGCTCAGGGAGAGCGGTCTTGAGGCAGAAAAAGACGCGAGCAGGAAAGTGCTGCCAGAGCACGTGACCAGGGCCTCCGGCAGGCTACTGGCCCACGCTGAAGCGGGATTGGACGAGGACGAAAAGCTCATACTCCAGGCAGTGAAAGAACTGGGTCAGGAGGTTTCTGGAAAAGTTTACGAGAAGTACGTTGCCCTCGGGGGGAGGAAGAGCCACAGGACCTTCGAGAGGAAAGTGAACTCCCTGGAAGAAAAAGGACTTCTTAAGACAAAGAAAACAGGCAAGGGGTTCAGGGGACAGTCCACCGTGATATCCCTTTCAGGATAACCCCATTTTTTGGGCTACCACCTAACCTCTACGGCGTCAGTCCTCCACCTTGGCCTTATGTCCGCGGCTGCCTCTGCTCCTGACTCATGAACCAGTTTGGTGAGCCAGGCTATCATCGCCCCGTTATCCCCACAGTACTGTGCCTCCGGCACGCTGAAAACAGCACCGTGCTCTTCAGCCATACCCCTTATTATCTCGGCCAGCCTCTTGTTCGCGGCGACTCCTCCTGTCAGTAGCACCTCCGTTTTCTGAGTGTGGGCCAGAGCCCTTTCAGCAACTTCTGCGAGCATTGCGAAGCACGTCTCCTGAAAGGAAAAAGCAATGTCCTCCTTGCTGGCTTCTGCTTTTTTGGCGGCTGTCAGTATTCCTGAGAACGCGAGGTCCATGCCCTTCACAGTATAAGGGAGAGGGTAATACCTTTTGCCTTGTCTGGCCAGGGCCTCGATTTTAGGCCCTCCTGGCATGCTGAGACCGAGGTGTCTGGCGAGCTTGTCTATCGCATTACCCAGCCCGATGTCCAGGGTTTCTCCGAAAACCCTGTACCTTCCCTTGCTCAACGCGATTATTTGGGTGTTCCCTCCTGAAACGTACACGGTCAGCGGGTCCCTGAACCCGGAAGCTTTCTTTCCTATCTCTATGTGGGCTATGCAGTGGTTGACCCCCAGGACTGGTCTGCGGCCCGCGATCTCTTCAGCGATTTTTTTTCCTTGCACGAGGCAGGGCGGGAGCCCTGGCCCTGCAGCGTATCCTATGACATCAACATCTTCTTCCGTCAGCCCCGCGGCCTCCAGGGCCCTGTTTACTATATCTCTGCCAACTTTCCTGTGGTGCTCTGCTGCTTCCGCTGGGACTATTCCTCCCTCCGGCGGCTTGTAGGAGTCCTTCTCGTTAGCTATTATTTTTTCCCCGTCCACTATCCCCGCTCCGAGGGTGTGGGCAGTGGACTCTATTCCAAGGTATATCATCATGATGGCGCGAGACTCAGCCCGACCACTATAAAGTTGTACAAGTAGTGCGCAAGGGTTGGCACGTACAGGTTCTTGCTCTTATTGAAAGCAATCCCGAGCAGTGCTCCTAAGACGAAGGCGCCCACGAGCTCTGAGAGTGAACCGTACACTATGTGGAAGTAGGAGAAAGCCGCGGATGCGACCAGGAGGTTTGTTCGTTTTTGCAGGTATCCTCTGAAGAAGATTTCTTCAACCACGGGAGCGATAACAAGGATGGTCAGCAGTTGTTCTACGGGGGTCGCTTGCGCTGCCTCTTTCACTTTTTCAGCGTCTTCAGCCATCCCTATGGCGTGAAAGAAGAGGGTTATCGTGAAGCTCGTCACGAGCATCAGGAGCAGGAGGCCGAGTGCGAAGAGAGTATCCTCTTTAAGCCTTGTTTTCCTGAACCCGGCCTTCTTGAGGAAGTTCCTGCTGCCGATGCTATAGTACGCTAGTAGTAGGAGTATCGCGTACAGTAGCAGGTTCGCCCACATTTACTTTTTCCACCTTGTGTACCCGCATTTTCCGCAGTGGTACCTGTCCTTGTGCTCTGCCAGGAAGACTCCCTGCCCGCACTTGGGGCATGACAGCTTCTTTCTCTCCAGTTTTCCTCCGGACACGTTATAAGCTTCACTCTTTAGCTTCATTCTCTTTTCCCTCCTCTTCTTTTATGGGCTCGTACTTCATCCTGGATTCAAGGTCCTCGTAGACGTTCACTTCTATTATCGCCTTAGCGGACCCGTAAACTGGGCTTATCTTTTTCACTGAGATCAGTTTCTTGTCCTTTCCTGTGAGCGCGGCTATCTTCTCCAGGACTTCAGACCGCTTCGGTGTGGGGCCTTCGGCCTCGTAGAACACCTTCTTGCGGTTAAGGAGCTTGTTTTCTTCCTCTCTAAGCAGTTTCAGGTCCATTCCTATCACCCCTTCATTTTCCGATTCTTATCGCGTATTTTCCAGGAGCGCTTATCCCAAGCTTCTGGGCTAGTCTTGATTTTTCAGGGTTTATGACTATCATGAATCCCTTCCAGTGAGGCGTTAGTTCAGAGTCCTTGCACACAGGGCAGATGTTGCCCTCAATGATCCTCCTGCAGTTCTTGCATGCCTTGAGCTTCTCAACCATGGTCCTCACTTCTTAGCCTTTTTCTTTTGTTTTTTCCACCATTCTGTCTTGCCGAGCCCCGGTTGCCTCATGGTCAGGTTTATCTTGGTCTCCGTGACGTTGTCCCTGTAGGATATGGATGTTATCTTGGCGTACACGGTGTCCTCTTTTTTCAGGGTCCTTTTGGTCTGTTTTCCCGTAAGGCTCCCTGTTTTCTCGTTTATTGAAACGAAGTCGTCTGTAACCTGGCTCGCGTGAACAAGCCCGTCGAACGGGCCGAACCTGACGAATGCTCCGAACTCCGCGATGTCCACCACGATGCCTCTTACCACCTCATGGTTCCTGGGCTCGAACATGAGAGCGTCAAAGGTCACCTCGTGATACGCTGCACCGTCTCCGGGTATTATTCTCCCTTCGCTGATGTCCCGTGCGTTTGTAATGCTTATGACCACGCCCATTTCAGGGTCTATCTTGCCCTCGTAGTTTTCTCTGAGTATCCCTGTGACTGCCTTTTCAAGGTCCTCTGAGAACATGCTTGGAGGGACCCTGACAACATCCCTTATCGTGACAAGCTTGTACACCCTATTTTCACCCCTCGTACCTTTTTATGGCGTCCATTATTATTTCTTCAGCCTTCTTTTTATTACCCCATCCTCTGGTTTTAACCCATTTTCCTGTTTCCAGCTTCTTGTAGTCCTGCATGAAGAACTCTATTTCTTCGAGCTCGTGCTGTGACAGGTCCGTGTACTCTTTCACGTCAGCGTACCTCGGTTCGATATCAGCGCAGGGAACTGCCAGTATCTTTTCATCAATTCCTTTTTCGTCCTCCATTTCCAGCACTCCTATTGGTCTGGCCTTGACAACGCATCCTGGGAAAGTGCTCCTGCTCATCAGGAGTATGACGTCAAGAGAGTCCCCGTCCTTTGATCTTGTCCTGGGGATGAACCCGTACTCGAACTCGTACACTACTGGAGTGTGAAGGGTTCTGTCGAGCCTGAAGTACCCTCTCTCGTCGTACTCGTACTTGTTCCTTTCCCCCTGCGGTATTTCCACCACAACGTTTATTCTTTCAGGAGGTTTTTCTCCTGGTTCCAGGTCCTTGTACAAGTTCATCAGACCACCAGTTCAATCCTGTTCTTCCCTCTTATGAATATGACCGGCACACCCTCTTCAAGGCATCTTTTCTTGAGCTCTGCGTCATTGGTCGCCACTATCCCTTTTTCCCTTTCAGCGGCTTCCAGCAGCGCATCGTCCGCAAAGCCTTCCGCGCCCACTGTTCCCACGCTTTCCCTGTCGAGCAGTTGAAGGCCTGCTTTTCCTCCCGGGAGCCTGGCAAGCTCTTTTTTTACTTGCGGTACCGTCGCGAGCTTTTTCCCAGGGAATTTCGTCCTGAGTTCGTGGAACACGTCAACGCCCAGGTTGAATGGTGCTAGGATGAAGTTCGTGTCCAGCAGGATCATTTTACGATCCCGTACCCAATCAGGCTCCACCGTCCTCCCACCTTCCTGGAGATTGCTACCTTGTCACCGTCGCTGACGCACAGGGGTCTCCTGAGCTTTAGCTCGCACTTGTCACCAGACGCTTTCGTGACCTGCCCAAGGGAGGTCATGGTCATAGCGTTCAGCACGAGCATCTCTCCCTGTTTTATTTTTTCAGGAAGCCCTCCTATTGCCCTGTCAATAAGCACATAGTCCAGGCTTATCTCGTACCTGATGGGAGGCAGTTCTCCGGGACGTGTTATGACGTTCCCAGTCATCCTGTCGCTCTTGGTCAGGGCAGGGTCAAGCTCGGTCTGCAGGGCCACTAGCCCCCCAGGGCCCGCTTCCTTCAGGGGACCGTCTGACACGGATATTGACCTGACCTTTGTTCTGAGGGGAGTGTACACCCCCTTGTGCTCCACCCCAGGGGCAATCTCAATTTCTTCTCCTTCTTTTATCCTCCCCTGGAGTATTGATCCTCCCACTACCCCTCCTTTAAGGTCCTTTATGCTGGTCCCGGGCTTGTTTATGTCAAAGGATCTTGCCACGACCATCTTGAATGGCTTGTTAGGATCCCTTTTAGGCGTGGGTATTGTTTCTTCTATGGCCTGCACCAGCTTGTCAACGTTCACCCCGTGGTTTGCGGCCATGGGGATTATTGGCGCTCCTTCAGCATTAGTTCCCTTAACGAAGTCAAGTATCTGCTGGTAGTGTTTTTTGGCCTGCTCTGGGGTGACCAGGTCCACCTTGTTCTGGACTATCACTATGTTCTTGACCCCGTTTATCTCAAGCGCGGCGAGGTGTTCCTGTGTTTGCGGTTGAGGGCAGGGCTCGTTGGCTGCTATCACGAGAAGAGCCCCATCCACCAGGCTCACCCCGCTTATCATTACTGTCATGAGTGCCTCGTGCCCGGGAGAGTCCACGAACGAGACCCTCCTGAGGAACTCTGGGTTCTCACACTCGTCAGGGTTGACAGTGTACTTGTCCCCGCACTTGTAGAAGTCAGCGTCAGCGTACCCTAATCGTATCGTGATACCTCTCTTTATCTCTTCACTGTGCCGGTCTACCCATTCTCCCGTCAGGGCCTTGACTATGGTTGTTTTCCCGTGGTCCACGTGGCCCGCTGTTCCTATGTTCACTTCAGCTTGAACTACCTTCTTCCGCTTCATTTTCCTTCTTCCCCATCAAGTTTTCTATGTCAACGTCTCCGTGTTTTACTATCTTGAGGTTAAGCTGCGCTATGTCCTCTGCGACCGTGTTCCCTCTTACTGTTTTCCTTCTCCTGTACCCTTTCTCAGGAACCTTGCGTATGCCTACTGACCTTCCTGCCAGGATCTGTCTCCTCTCTGTCCCCGGGAGGTCAGGCCTCATGGGGAACCCGTCCTTGTCTGTTCCTCCTGTTATCTTGAGCTTGTATCCTGACAGTTGCAGGAGGCTTCCGTCTATGATGTCCCCTATCTTCTTGCCGTACAACACGGTCTCAACGTCTTCTGGTATTTCCTTCTGGTAGCTTTTTCCCGTTTTTGGGTTGTTTATGACAATCTTCATGTTTTTCACCCTCTGATGCGCATGATCTCTTTAAGCAGTCCTTTTTCAGGAACCTTGTCCATCATCTCGTAAGCCTGATCCTCTGGCACGGCTGTGTAGAGTACGTCCCTCTCGTTTATCTGCCTTCCAACCGTGCAGTCCTCAATGGAGATGGCTACTTTCTCTCCTTTCTTGGCGTACTCCCTGTTTTTTCCTTCCTCTTGGATGCTTTTAACCCTTCCGATGACCTTGCCGTCGGTCCTCATGAGCGGGACGTCCGGCCTGAGCATACCTTCCAGCACTTCTACTCCCACGACCGCGGGCTTGCTCTTTCTGAACACGCACCCTTCAAGTATCTTTATCTTGGCCGGGTAAACGTATTTCTTGAGTTTTTCCAGTTCTTTTTCTTTTTTCTTTTCCTGCCTCCACTTCAGGTAGTCTTCCTCGAGCTGGTATATCACGCTTGACTCGAATATCTTTATGTCCCTCTTTCTCGCCTCTTCTTTTATCATTTCTGGCACTGGCTGGTTGAAAGAGAATATGACCCTGTACTCCCAGTCTTCTCCTCTCATGCTGTCTGCCTCGGTAAGGTCAACCTTGTTGACAGTGCCGACCTCTGCTTTTCTGACGGTGATCCCGTGTTTTGAGAACAGGTTGCATATCGCCTCCAGAGAACCGAGAGTGTCTGCCTTTACTATGA
>JAJSAI010000020.1 GCA_024274695.1 archaeon
GGTAAGAAAAATTACTACGGGGAAGCGGGAGACATTTTCGCGCAGCCCAGGGTGTACTCTAAAGGGAAGAGGGGAAAGTACCTCACGGTGGACGGGAGCATAAAATACGTTCTCCCTGACGACAAGAGCACACACTACTTTTTCGTGGAAGTGAAAACAGCGCCGAAGACAGGCGGATAGATAATGAAAATAGTTGATAAATACTCCAAGAAAACGTTGGACACTCCTGATGGGGTGAAAAAGGAGAGAGGGGACTGTTGGTCTTGCTGGGCAACGAGGAAGTTGACTTCAAGACGAAACTAGAAGCCTACAAGAAGGGAGTGGTGATTATAGACAAGAGCACGTTCAACAGGCTCATGGATTACTACTCTCCTGAAGTAAAAGAGTTCTTGGAAAAGGAGGAGGCCCTTAAGAAAAAGTACGAGGAGCTCAGGTTCGAACAACCAAAGGACGCGTTAAAGTTCCTGGACAAGGAATCAAAATCGCTCAAAAGCTTTCTCCAAAGGCAGAAGAGCATGATAATATCAGGAAAAGGAATCCGCAGGGAAACAGGAACAACGTACAAAAACGAGCTGAAGGAAAGGGCTGAACTGTACGCCATGATACCCTGGATAGAAAGCACTTCAAGCACAATGAGAATAGAAGAGAAGAAGAACAGAAGGAAGAGGAGAGGGAGAAAATGAACGTGGAAGAAGAGATCTTGAAGCACGCACTCAAGAACGCGGTGGAGCACGACGGGAAGGCCGCGCCGGGGCCGGTCATAAACAAGGTCCTGGGGAAATTTCCCGAGCTCAAAAAGGACATGACCTCCCTCGGGAGAAAAGTGGCGGAGATCGTGGCAGAAGTGAACGCGCTTCCGGTGGAAGAGCAGAAGAAAAGGCTTCTGGAAGTGTGGCCTGACGCGCTTGAGAAAAAGCCCGAGAAACCGAAAGAGTTTCCTGAGCTTCCGGGTGACACGAGCAACGTGAGGCTCAGGTTCGCGCCCAACCCGAACGGGCCCCCCACAATAGGATCAGCAAGGGGAGCGTACGTGAACTGGTACTACGCGAGAAGGTACAACGGTAAGTTCATACTCAGGTTTGACGACACAGACCCGAAAACAAAGCCACCCATGCCAGAAGCGTACGAATGGTACCTGGAAGACTTTGAGTGGCTGTTCGGAGAAAAGCCTGACGAGGTGTACTATCTTTCTGACATGCTCCCTAAAGCGTACGAGTACTGCGAGCAGCTCATAAGAATGGGAAAAGCCTACGCGTGCAAGTGCTCCCAGGAAGAAGGCAGGAAGTACAGGATGCAAGGGAAAGCATGCCCTCACAGGAACCAGGATCCTGAAGAGAGCTTGGAGGAATGGAAGAAAATGCTCGCCGGAGAATATGATGAGGGGGAGATTGTTATCAGGATAAAAACAGACCTTAGCGCGAAAGACCCTGCGCACAGGGACTTCGTCGGATTCAAGATAACATACGCCCCGCACCCTAGGACTGGAACGAAGTACCACGTGTGGCCAGCCCTGGACTTCATCGGGGCGATAGCGGACAAGGAAATAAGAATCACGCACATAATCAGGGGAAAGGACCTGAGGGACAGCACAGCAAGACAAAAGTACATATACTCCTACTTTGGCTGGGAGTACCCCGTGACCCTTTACTGGGGCCGGCTGAAAGTGCACGGGTTCGGGAAGCTTAGCACCAGCCAGATACGCAAAGGAATAGAGGAAGGGAGGTACACTGGATGGGACGATCCTCGCCTGCCTACCCTCAGGGGCCTGAGAAAAAGAGGGATAACTCCAGAGGCCCTGCGCGAGTGGTTCAAGAGCATGGGCTTTTCCGAGAGGGACGTGGCAGCAGACCTTAAAATACTGGAAGCAATAAACAGGAAGCAAAAACATTTAAAAACCTGAATAACGGAAGAGTAACAGTACCCGTGAGAGTACAAGGCTTTCTCGCAAGCCAATGAGTAAAGGAGGTATGAATCATGCCAGGACCACACGTGAAATTCGAAACACCAAAAGAAGTTTCTGACCAGGCCTACAAGGCCGTCCAGATAGCCAGGGACACTGGCAAGATAAGAAAGGGAGTTAACGAGACCACCAAGGCCCTTGAAAGGGATCAGGCCAAGCTCGTGGTCATCGCAGAGGACGTCACCCCTCCTGAGATCGTCGCGCACCTCCCGCTGCTATCAGAAGAGAAGGGAGTGCCTTACGTTTACGTCCCGAGCAAAAAGGACCTCGGCAATGCTGCAGGACTCCCCGTAGGATCCAGCAGCGTCGCGATAACAGAAGAGGGAGATGCTAAAGCGATAATAGAATCGATAGCCAAGACCGTGAAAGAACTTAAAAAGTGATGCTGAGTGGAGGAAGGATTTCCAGCACAGGTAATAGAAATAGTCGGGAAAACAGGAGCATACGGAGAAATAACCCAGGTGATGGTCAAGGTACTCGAAGGAAGGGACAAGGGAAGAATACTCAGAAGAAACGTTAAAGGCCCAGTAAAAGAAGGGGACATTCTCGTGCTCCTGGACACCGAAACCGAGGCCAGAGAAATAAGGACAAGGTGAGAAGAGAATGCCCAAGTGTTCGTTCTGCAAGCAGGCCATACCAAAAGGAAAGGGCAAGATGGTGATCAGCGCAAAGGGAGACATCAAGTACTTCTGCTCTAGCAAGTGCGAGAAAAACGCTCTGAAACTCAAGCGCAGGCCGGAAAAAGTCAAGTGGGCCAAGAAAAAGTAGAAAACCGGCTCCTAAAAACCCTCACTAACAAAAAAAGATCCTCGGGGGCTCTGCCCTTTTAAAACTGAGGAAGGGAATCATCCCTATTTTTCCTCAGTATCAGGAGAGTGTTCAGGAAATGGGCTTGAGGAGTCCTATAATATGCGTGCTGGGGCACGTGGACCACGGGAAAACAACCATACTAGACAGGATTAGGGGGACCACTGTAGCGGCAAAAGAAGCAGGGCTTATAACCCAGCACGTGGGAGCGAGCTTTGTCCCGCGCGAGGTAATAGAAAAAAAGGCGGGAGAGCTCCTGAAAAAGTACGGGTTCAAGCTCACGATACCAGGACTTCTTTTCGTGGACACACCAGGCCACGAGGCCTTCACGACGCTCAGACAAAGGGGAGGAAGCGCTTCTGACCTCGCGGTTCTCGTGATAGACGTGACCCAGGGAGTCCAGCCGCAGACCGTGGAATCCATAGAAATACTCAGGGCGAACAAGGTCCCGTTCGTGGTGGCAGCCAACAAGATAGACCTGATAAACGGGTGGGTTCCTCATCCCGACAAGCCTTTCCTGGAGACCATCAAAATGCAGCCGGCTCACGTGGCAGAGGAGCTGGACAAAAAGATTTACGAGCTCATCGGCCAGCTGGGCGAACTGGGCTTCAACTCTGAAAGGTTCGACAGGGTAGATGATTTCACCAAGAACGTGCTCATAATCCCAGTGTCCGGAAAGACAGGAGAAGGGTTCCCCGAGCTCCTGCTCTTCCTGGCAGGGCTAAGCCAAAAGTACATGATGCAAAAGCTTAACATTGACACCGAAAAGCCAGGAGTCGGGAGCGTGCTGGAGGTCAAGGAAGCCACAGGGCTTGGGATGACCATAGACGTAATACTCCTGGAGGGCAAGATAAGGCAGGGTGACCTGATCGCTGTCGCGACAAAAGAGGGCCCCAAGATCTTCAAGGTAAAGGCGCTCCTGCAGCCAGCGCCCCTGGAGGAGATAAGGGATGCTAGGAAAAAGTTCAAGGCAGTGCAGGAAGTGCACGCTGCCGCGGGAGTAAAAATCGCTGCTCCCGGACTGGAAACAGTCATACCAGGATCCCCGCTGTTCGTGGCAGAAAAAGGAAAGGAAGAAGAAGCCCTGCAGAAGGTAGAGCAGGAAATGGCGAACACGAGCATAAAAACACACAGCAAAGGGGTCATAGTAAAGGCAGACAC
>JAJSAI010000021.1 GCA_024274695.1 archaeon
GATCATGCTCTCTTTCCCTCCACAAGATTTTTAACTCCTGACTCTTTTTTATTTCAGATGGTTTTCACGGCAGCATCTTCAGAGCCCTTGGACGTGCTGGAAGAGGACGGGAAGATTTTCATAGGCAGGAAAAAGTCAGTGCACAAAGAGTACGGTCTAGAGGGAACTCTTCTTGTCGGGAGGAGTGTTGAGAAGACGGCGTACGGGAAGCCTGTTTACCTGGACGCGGTTTCCCCTCATGTTATATTCGTGTGCGGGGCGAGAGGGTCAGGGAAGTCTTACCTGCTCGGTAACCTCGCGGAAGAACTGACGCTCAAGAACCCTAACGTGGCGTGCGTGATCATAGACCCTGTGGGCATATTCTGGAGCATGAAGTACCCTAACAAGGACCCGAAAGAGCTTGAGCTGCTGTCAGAATGGGGGCTTGAGCCGCGTGGGATAGAGAAGACGAGGGTGTTCGTGCCCGCTGGGCTGAAGCACAAGGTGCCTAAAGGAACTTACGATGCTCTGTTCTCCATAAGGCCCGCGGAGCTTACCGTGGACGACTGGTGTCTCACGTTCAGCCTTGACAGGTTCTCGCCCACGGGCCTGCTGTTGGAAAAGGCGATAGAGAGAACCCGGGAAAAGCATGGTAACAACTACAGCATTGATGATATCATAAGCACCGTTTCTTCTGACCCTGAACTGGTCGGGAAAGAAAAAGGGTACGCTTCGGGTACTCGGAGGGCTCTGCTGTCAAGGCTGGAGGCCGCCAAGTCCTGGGGAGTGCTCTCCGCCGAAGGCACGCCCCTGGCGGACATATGCGTTGCAGGGGTTCCGACAGTCATAGACATCTCTTTCCTGGACGAGAACGTGGCCAGCCTGGTCATAGGAATTCTGGCAAGAAGAATTCTGAACGCCAGGAAACTGGTCACCAGGAAAGAGACCATGAGTGACTACGTGCCAGAGGACCTGGACGAGATACTAGAAACAGAAATCCCTCCGACCTGGCTGTTCATAGACGAGGCGCACACTCTCATACCTTCGGGAGGGCAGAAGACTGCTGCCACTGATGCTCTTGTTGAGTACGTCAAACAGGGCAGGAGGCCGGGATGCTCTCTTGTCTTCGCGACACAACAGCCTAGCGCGATAGACACTAAGGTACTGTCACAGCTTGACATTCTGTTCGCGCACAAGCTCGTTTTTGACGATGACCTCCGGGCAGTGATGAGGAGAATGCCCACCCTGATACCGAAAGAGTACGAGAAAACCAGGTTCCTGAAAACCCTCCCCGTGGGCATCGCACTCGTGGGCGACCGGAGCGATACCACTAGCAGGGCTTTCGTGGTCCAGGTAAGACCAAGGTTCTCCCAGCACGAAGGGAGAGAGGTCACGAGCAAGCCCGCCAAAGTGGATCCTGAGAAGGTGTTCTCCCTCATCAAGGGGCTCGTGGCCAAAAAAATAGAGGACCAAGGGTCCCTGTCACTGAAGAGGGTTGACGACATAACCGCGACCATGAACAGAAGATACGCCCTGAAAATTGATTCTGCGAGGATAGTGAACGCGCTGGTGGAAGAGGGGTACGAGCTGAGGTCAGGCAGGCTAGTGAAGAAAGGAGCTGTTCGGGCGAGGGAGCCTGCGGACGTTGAGGAAAAAGAGGCAGGGGAAGCGTTCCAGGTTATACTCCCTGTAATGACCCGGGAAGAAGCGCTGGGCAGGGCCAGAAAACTCTGGAAAACAATAGCCCCGAAGACAGCCCTCGGGCTCTTCCGGGAGAAGATGATCCTGGACTCTATTAACTTAGAGTACCATCCCGTGCTAAAGGTCTCCTTCGAGGTTGTTGAGGGGAACAAGATAGCCCCTGGGACAGCAATAATCACCCCGGACAAGCAACTGCTGGCCTTTGAAAAGAAGGGGGTTAAGAAGTACGACCTGGAACCATTGTCAGGACTCACTCCTGCGAAGACAAGAGTCCTCCAGGCGCTCTCCAAGCCCTTGACCCAGAAACAGGTTTCCAGAGCACTTGGGATAAGCGTTTCCACGGTGTCCAGGCACCTGAACGAGCTTGAGGCCGCTGGACTCATAGAAAAGATCAAGGACAAGTACAGGCGGCTTGTCGAGGTTCCGGAAAACCTGTCCTCAGGAGAATTCAGTCTGAGGACGTCCGCGGCGCCGTCAGACGCTCGCATAGTAGATTATCCTCTGAACGAGAAAGACCTGGTAGCATGCCTCAAGTCCTTCGGAAAAGTGAGGGTGAAGGAAGTTGAAAAGATTTTCCTGCCCGTA
>JAJSAI010000022.1 GCA_024274695.1 archaeon
ACGGGTTCACAGCGGTGTACGGCCCCCTTGTGATCGCCTGGCACGCTAGCATCCTGGCCAACTTCGTGATAACCTCCGCGGTGCTGTACACTCTCAGGAAGGAAGTCCGCGGGGAAACGTGGGCCAAGCTGAAAATGTTCTCCCTGGGAATACTCGCGGTCGGGTTCTTAGGAGTGCTCTGCGCGCAGCTCGCGAGCAAGCTTGGAATGCCCAACCTGGCCGCCCCAGTCGGAGCCTTCGCGCTACTAATCTCCCTCAAGGCGTTCTCGTGAGCAAACCAGTTCAGCAAAAGGTTTTAAAACCAGTTACGGGAGAAAATGAACTCAAGGTGTGAGCATGAAAAGGCGTCCTAGGAAGTGGAAAAAGAAGGGTAAAATGCGCTGGAAGTGGAGAAAGAAGAGAATGCGCAGGGAAAAGAGAAAGCGCAGAATGAGAGCAGGAAAACTCTGAGTTTACACTGTCCTTGCTTTCTTGGGGCCATGGGGTAGTGGTATCCTGACTGGCTCCAGAACGGCTGGAGCGCTGAGCCCGTTACCAGGGCTATGATCTCTGATTGGTATCGTGGGGATACCAGTCGACGTGGGTTCGATTCCCACTGGCCCCACCTTTTCAAGACCTGATGAAGAGAGAAAGGTTTTTATCACCTTAGGCACTTACCTCTCGCGGAGGCATGATAGAATGAGCATATTCACTCCGGAACAAGAGGAAGCCCTGCTTAACGTCAGGAACCTGCTTGAAGGCAGCGTGAGGTTCGTGCTGTTCGCGGGAACCGCTGCAGCCCAGCACGGGTACGCCAAGACCGTGAACGATATCGACATTCTGCTGACGAAAGAGGACCTGAAGAGAGCGCACAAGATCCTGCTTCCCCTGGGACCCAGCAAGCTCACAAAACACGAAAAACCAGGAGAGTACTGGGGGTTCAGGGTAGACCTCCCTGGAGCGAGCATGGAACTGTGCGCGGACATTGCCTTTGAAATCAACGGAGAGAAAGTGTACTACTCTGCCGATGACGACATGTTCGAGCACGCTCACAAGATAATGCTAAAGGAAAGAGACTTCATTCCTGTCACGAGCCCGGAGGACACTCTCGTCTTCTACGCTGTCAGACAGAATCCTGAAAAGGATGACCTGGGCAGGATCAACGCTATAATGAAAAGAAAACACATAGAGTGGCACCTGGTCAGGAAAAGGCTTGAAAAAATGGGCCAGGCCGCGTTCGACCGGGCCTCAGCAGTTTTGCCCCTGTAACCGGTAGATCAGAGCCCTGCCCGAATCGTCCTCCGCCTGGAACAACAGCACAGCGTTCTGTTCAAGAAAACTGAGCAGGGGAGTGTGAAATCTTTCATCGTACGGGTAGGCGTGCACGTACACGTATGAAACGTTGTACTCGCACTCCATCCTGCGGAAAGCAGGAGGATACCCGTTGAACGCCTTTAACGCCAGGAAGTACCTGTCCGTAACATTGGGAGCGTACTCAACGTACGCGTCCCAAAAGCTCTTCCTCTCCGCAATACTAGTCACCCAGTGCCCCTCAGCAAAACCGCTGAAAACAACCGCGTCCTCCGGCAGGTTCTCCCGCGCCCATGAGAGAACAGCGTAGTCCGGCCTGGGCGGGCCAACCCTGGAAAAGATAAGAGGATAAACTGCTGCTATCACCAGGAGGTATACTACCGCGAGAACCCTGACAAGCCGCGCGTTCACTGGAATCCTGAACTCTGAAAGCAGTCTCTCCATTCTAGAGAACCCGAGGGCTGCGAAGAACGCGAGGGGATAGTAAATGAACTCGTTAAGCCTGTTCCCGAACAACAAGGGAACAGAAACTGAGAACACTAGCCACGCGGACATCCTCGGGTGCTTCTTGTGGTAGAGGAGCCACCCGGCAAGGCCTATAATCCACGTGACAACTGAAGCAGAACTTGCAGCCGCCCCTGACTCGAACAAGAAGTACTGGACACCCTTCTGCAGTTCAACAAAGTTCTCGTACACGGGAGAGGGCGCGGGCAGGCCGTGCATAAGCAAGGAGGCCGCGATGGACAGGATACCAGGAACAGCTGCGAGCAGCAGTTCTCTCCTGCCCCTGAAGGAAACCAGCAGGAGCACGAGCCCCACGGTGAACACAAGAGGGTGTACTAGCGCGGACGCGAAGAGTAGCAGGCTCTGCAGGCCAAGAGACCCGCCCGAAGGCTTCTGTTCTGACCTCAGGTAGTACACTGAGAATATTAGCAGCATGGCGATCAGCCGAGGGTTAATGTGGGAAGAGAGGTAGATGAACCCCGGGATCGTCAGAAGAAAGAACCAAGAGTAAAGTGCTCTGCGGGCCCCCAGCCGCTTCTTGCAGTAGTCGTAGAACATCACGCTAAACAAGGAGCCTGCCAGAGGGTTGACCAGGAGCTTGAGAAGGCCGGGAAACAAGGCCAGCAGCGCGGGAAAGCCAGGAGGGTACGTGAATGACCTTCCCCCGTACGACAAAGGATCGTAAAGACTTCCTGAAGAGACGATCTCTGACATCCTGACGTGGAAGTATGTCGTGAACCCGATTATGTTCTCGGGAGAGTACTCTACAGCCCTGAGTAACGCTGGGCTGAGGAACAGGACGAAGGACACTAAAAACAGGGCCAACTGCTTCTTATCTTGGAACATACACTGCCGCCTCCTGACCGCATAACGGGTCACACTTCCAAGAGACAAACACCTTGCTAACGTTCACGGAGTCCTCAAGAATTTCTCTGCCCCAGTCCCTGGAACCGTACACTATATAATCTGGGGAGTACTCGTTTATGTTCTTTCTCACGAGCTCGGGAGAGTACTCCCAGAACATTCTCTCGTAGTCATCCCATTTTTGCTTGTCAGGAATGCTCTCAAAGTAGAGGTCAAGATTGCAGGACTTCTGAGGGGCCAGGGTCAGAAGATGGCCGCAGAGGGAGTACTCGCTCATGACCCTCTGACCACTTTGTCCCGAGATCCACTGGATTAGAGCGTCATCCGGCGGGGTGAGTGAAGAGTGTGCAACAGTGTTCACAGTGACAATGCAGGCTGCAGTAAACGAGACTATGAACAGTACCTTGAGAGCCTGTCCCTTGGCTCCACGAAGCGCTGACGAGACGAGCATCACAAACCCCACTGAAAGGTACAAGGGCATTCTCCACGGGTGGAGTACTGGAGTGACCAGGAACGAGAAGTATGCTACAAGGAAGAAAACAGACCAAACCGCCCAGAACCTGTCGAAACGGCTCCTGTAACTAGAGCAGAAGAGCACAGGGATCACGGCTCCCAGGATAAAAGGAGAGTACAAGAACAGCCAGTCCCTCAGGGACATGAACACGTACTTTGACCCGAAAAAGTTCGTGCTCTGGTAAAGCAGATCGTATCTGGAGCCATACCATGCCAGCAGGAAAACAGCGGAGGGAGCGAGGAAGAGGGCAGCGTCCTTCAGGCGCTTGCCCCTCAGCAGTAACAAGAGCATGACCGAAGAGTACACGCCTGCCATGAAAGAGAATGAAAAACAGGCTGCCTGAGCAAGCCCTGCCAAGAGAATCCTGTCCTTGTAAAGGAAGTAAAAGGCCGCGAGAGACAGGGCAAGGCCCACGACCTCAGGAGAGTTGTATCCCGCGGTTATAAGGAATGGGTTGAACGTCATCAGGAAAAAGCCCACCAGAGCCTCTCTCCATCCCTTTATTTTCGCCAGCACATAAAGCAGGGTCAAGGGCAGTAGCATGCTCAGGGCAGGGAGCAGGAACCTTGAAGCCTGGAGAGCATCTCCTCCGAAAAAAACTGATGCACCTGCCAGCAGAAGATGGTAAGATGGAGGGTAAAGGTTAGCCCTCTCCTCTGGCCACGGGATCGTTCTGGGCACGCCATTACTGTATAACTCGGCCATCCTCGCGTGAAAGAAATTATCATAGCCTATGGGGTACTTTTCGCGGGAAGCGGGCACCAGCCTGACCGCCAGCCCTGAAAGGAGGATTACCAGCACGCAGAGCACGAGGATCTTCCTGTTCATTTGCAATCAACCCACTCGTACAAGGTGTAAGGGCTTCTTTCGCTTCCCTTAAGGATTTTTCCCGCGTAGACGTCAAACCTTATCCTGCCAGAGTAAGAGGACACGAAGTACTCCAGCACACCCTCACCGCTTATCTCCTGGCTCATCACCCTCCTCTTGATATCCTTCTCGTCAAGCCAGACGTCAACAGTCATGGGCCTGCTGACCTTGTAGTGCAGGAACAGGTCACAGCCTGTCTTTTGGATGTACACGTAGTCCGCAGAGTAGTCCTGGCCCTTGAAGGACAGCACGCTGGCAGCGGCTGCCAGCGAGCAGAGGACTATCAGAACAGGTATGAGCTTATCAAGATTCATCATGAGATGATAGGCTGCAAGTAGTTTAAAAACCGTTCACCTGCCCATCTCGAGCCCTATCCTGAAGGCCTTGAGATTCTTGTCTACATCGTACCTGACGGTCTCTTTCACGGCCTTGATAATGTTCTTTTCTGAGATCGGCAGAAGGCCTTTTGCTTTCGCGTACCCGAGCATTAGTATGTTCCCGTAGATCTTCTTGCCAAGCTTTTGCTTGGCTATCTCACTCGCCCTGACGATGTGAATGTCCTTGGCAAACCCTGAAATCCTCTTCTTTATCTCGTCCATGCTCGGGTACGGGATGTCAAGTATGTTCCCGTACACGGGCTTGAGGGGATCGTCATTAATCACGAACACTGTCTTGTCCTTCCGGGCGTAATAGGCTGCCCTGACCGACTCAAGGGGCTCGAACGCAAGTACCAGGTCCGCGTTCGCCTGCATTACCGCGGGAGAAACTGTCTGGTTGAAAGAGTGCAGTCTCACGAACGCGGGAATGTGCCCGCCTCTTTGCGCCAGGCCGTGCAGTTGGACTCCTTCCACCATGTACCCCTGGTAGTGCGCGGCCCTAGCGAGCACCACCTGGGTTGTGAGGACTCCTTCGCCCCCGACTCCCGTGAGCATTATGTCATAGTTCATGTCACTTCACCCCTCTTTCTTCACCCTTATGGCCCCGTACGGGCAGACCTGCGCGCACACGGAGCATCCCCAGCACAGGTTCGGGTCTATCCTGAAGACGGGAAGCGCTCCTGAAGTGTCCTTGGTTATCGCGGGACAGCTGAACTCGTCAGTGCACACCCCGCACTTCTGGCACTTGTTCTGGTCCACCTCGAAGACAGGCCACGAGAGGCCCTTTCTGATCATGTTCCTCCTCCAGAAGAGCCTGCATTCTCCCCTGCTAACCAGAACCCTCGGGCCCTTAACTTCCCTGAGTTCTCTGAGCGCCTGCTCCAACTGCTTTTGGTTGAATGAGTTTGCCACCCTCACTTCCGCCCCAAGGGCTTTCGCCACTTCCGCGATGTCTATCGCTTTAGTGGGATCGCTCGTGGCAGTGAAACCTGACCCAGGATGGGGTTGGTGTCCTGTCATTGCTGTCACGTGATTATCAAGCACGACCACAAGAGGAGATTTCCCGTCGTGGAACCTGAGGTTTGCTATCGCGGGCATGGCCGCGTGGAAGAAAGTAGAGTCTCCCACGAAAACCACCACTTCCTGGCCGCTCACCCGCGTGATCCCGTGAGCGATCCCAACGCTCGCGCCCATGCTGACCACAAGGTCCTGCATCTTGAAGGGCTCGAATATCCCGAGAACGTAGCAGCCTATGTCCCCCGGGTAGACGACGTTCTTCGTGTTCCCGAAAACCTTTTTGACCGCGTAAAACGTTGACCTGTGGGGACAGCCGTAGCACATGACTGGTTTTCTCGGAGGAAGTCCTTCCACTGCTTTCTCGTACTTTCTCTTGTGAGCCTTCAGGTCAAGCCCGTAAGATTTCCTGAAAATCTTTTCAAAAACCGGGAGCAAGAGTTCTAGGGTGTACTCCCCGTACCTTGGGAGCATGTCCTTCCCGTGAACCTCTAGCCTGGGGTTAACCTCTTTGGCAACCTGCTTCACGAACTCTTCTACTATTGGCTCTAGTTCTTCCAGCACGAGCACAGCCTTCTTTCCTTTTATGAAGTTTGCTATGAACTTTCTGGACAAGGGGAAGGTCATGTTTATTTCCGCGATCGGGACCTTCAGGCCAAGGAGGCTGGAGAGTTCTGCAGCGTACTGGTAGGAAACACCGGACGCGATTATCCCTATCTTCGAGTTAGAGTTCCTGTTGTACACCTTGTTCAGCTTCTGCCCGTACTTCTTTTCTATGCGCTCGAGCTTCCTGTCCACTTCCCTGTGCAGCTTCTGCAGCCCGGGCCTTATGTTGTAGTAGTGCTCGTAGTCCCGGACGAAACTCCCTTTCGTTCTGGGTTTTTTGAGCTTCCCTAGTTTCACGGTTTCTATGACATGGCTTACCTTGGTGGTGGTCCGGATGAGCACGGGAATGTTAAACTCTTCTGACAGGTCAAAAGCGAAGCGAGTGAAGTCAAGAGCCTCTTGAGGGTCGGATGGCTCCAGCATGGGCATCCTGAACATCCTAGCATAGTATCTTGTGTCCTGCTCGGACTGGGCAGAACTCCAGCCGTTCGGATCATCTGCCACCAGGACGACCAGGCCTGCCTTGGGACCGTAGTACGCTATGGGGGAGATGGAGTCCGCGGCCACGTTCAGGCCGAAGTGCTTCATTGCAGTCATTGCCCTTACTCCGGACAACGCTGCTCCCGCGGCCGTCTCGAACGCTACTTTCTCGTTTGACGCGTACTCGAACACCATCCTCCTTTTCTTGGCAACCCTTGCAATGGTCATGGGGACCTCTGAGCTGGGAGTCCCAGGATAAGCGGCAAAAACACCAACACCTGCCTCCAGCGCTCCCCGGGCTATCGCCTCGTTCCCGAGCAGGACCACTTTCTCTCCAGATTTTTTCAGAATGTCCATGTGTCAACCAAAAGAACATGGTATTTAAACGGTTTTCGCTGGAAGATTTAAAAAAGCCCTGCTTCTTTTAAAAGAGCATGAAAAGCAGGGAAGCGCTGGACGAGCTTGACCTTCAGATAATCCGGGAACTGCAGAAGAACAGCAGGCAGTCCGCCAGGAAGATTGCCGAAAAACTCGGTGTCGCAGTCGGCACAGTGAACTCAAGAATCCAGAAACTTGAGAAAGAGGGAGTAATCCAGAACTACCACTGTCACGTTGACTACGGGAAACTGGGGTACAACGTGACCGCGATCATAGGAATGAAGGTCAGGAGAGAGCACTGGAACCGTCTTGAGGAAATGCTTGAGGAGAACAAGAACGTTTACGCAGTGCTGGAGGTCACGGGAGAGTTTGACTTCATAATCGCGGTAATATTCAGGGACATAGGCGAGCTCAACAACTTCATACGGTCCCTTCCCCCCGAGGCCGTGAAGGAAACGCACACTTTCCTGGTGCTGAAAAGAGTTAAGGAAGGACACTACCTGGTGTGATACAGGATGCTTGATTTCACGGTTGACGACGTGAAGATAGTCCTCAGGGACATGGGAGAAGTGCTGGAGCTCTTCTCACTGTCACTGCTGGCGCCCCTTGCCCTCGTGCTGTACTACGGGGAGGGCCTGCTGGCCGCAGGATCGTTCTTGTCCGCGCTCATGACAGGGCTTCTCCTGGGAGAACTGCTGAAAAGGGTTTTCAGGAACGCCGGAGAGTCAAGAACCGTTCACGCGTTCACGGCCACCACAGGAATATGGTTCCTCTGCCCCCTTATAGGCGCGATCCCCTACATCGTTTACACGGGAACGCCTGTCCTGGACGCGTACTTTGAGAGCGTTTCCTCCCTCACCACAACAGGCCTCACGCTCATCGGGTTCAACATCCCGAAAAGCCTTTACTTCTGGAGGAGCCTGGAAGCGTGGATAGGCGGTGTCGGGATAGTAGTCCTGGCGCTAATGGGGATATTCGGGTTCACAAAGAGCGCGAGGCTCTCGGAAGCGGAGGGAAGGGAAGAAAGGCTCAGGCCGAACATACTGAAGTCAGTGCGGAGGATCTGGGCCATCTACGCTTTCCTCACAGTGCTCGGCGTCATAATCCTCTTGGGAACAGGAATGCCCTTGTTCCAAGCCGCTAACATGAGCATGCAGGGGATAAGCACCACTGGCCTGTCAGCCCCAGAGGACATACTCAAGTACCCCGGGTCCAAGCCAGGGTTAATGTTCATAACCCTGATGGGCTCCTTCTCTTTCCTGGTGCACTACAGGTACATGAAAGGAAACCTCAAGGCATACTGGCAGGACGTGCAGGTCAAACTGATAGTAATCCTCGCCCTGCTGGCGGTCATGCTCACTCTCCCCTCGTTCTTGAGAGTGTACGGGGCATCAGGCCTGGAGGAAGCGTCTTTCAGCGCGGTCAACGCGATCACCAACGGAGGATTCCAGGCCATGAACTACAACGAGCTCGGCTCGTTCACGATAAT
>JAJSAI010000023.1 GCA_024274695.1 archaeon
CTATGGCAAGGTCACTCTTGCCCTTAGCAGCGGCCATAACCGAAACAACAAGTTCAGGAAGGGATGTCCCGAGGGCGACTGCCGTTGCCGCGATCACGCTAGTGCCAACACCTAAAAGGCCGGAAAGGACGACAACAGACTTCACCACGTACCTCGCTCCAAAGTACAGTAGTATCGAACTCACCGTAACCCCCAGGACCGCTGACCACGCGCTTCCCTCAGGTTTCGCTCCAGTGTTGTTCCTCTTCATCCCAACAAGGTAAAGAGAGTATATCACGAAAAGAAGAAGGCCTATGACCGCCTCCGCGAATGAGAAGACCCCGTCAATTGCGGAGATTATGAGGAAAAAAGTAGACCCAAACAAAAAGCAGATATCCACGTGCAGAAAGTTATATCCTACTTTTATAGTCTTCCCCACGAGGGCCGCAAGACCCAGCACCAAGAACACGTTAGCAATATTAGACCCGATCACGTTCCCAGCAACTATGTCAGGACTTCCCTGCACCACCGCGAATAGTGATGACGCGAACTCAGGGAGGGATGTTCCAACGGCCACAACAGTAACACCAAGAATGAACGAAGGTATTCCGAAAAACAGACCCAACCTTTCAGCGGATTTTGTAAAATATTCTGCGGAGTACAGTAGCGTGAAAAGACTGGCCGCGAATACAAGTGCCCACCATAACAACAGCATGCGAGATCACTTTGTGAAACCGGGTACTGTTAAAAAAGAAACATTTATAAATAATTCCATATTTTTAAAACCATAGAAAAGATTTTGAAGGAGATAATGATGGCCGTCAAAAAAACGACCAAAAGGACTGCGAAAAGAAAGTGCGCCAAGAAGACAGTGAAGAAGAAGACAACCAAAAAGAAGACCACAACCAAAAAAACAACCACCAAGAAAAAAACAACCAAAAAGAAAACAACAACAAAGAAAAAGACAGTGAAGAAGACAGCAAAGAAAGCCACCAAAAAGAAAACAACCACGAAGAAGAAGACAACCAAAAAGAAGACCACAACCAAAAAAACAACCACCAAGAAAAAAACAACCAAAAAGAAAACAACAACAAAGAAAAAGAAGAAGTAAATCCTTTTTTCAAACGCAGTCCGGCTGACGTGTTTGCTCCTGTCCGGAGGACAGGAAGGAGTCAAAACCCCGCCATTCTCTTTTTTAAATTATTTTTCCAGGGAAAACCCATCCCGGACCAAAGTAGTGGTCTCTTTGCTCAGGGTCTCCTGCGAGGGAAATATTCTTCATGACATTGAAGAAGTTGCCTACGAGGACACAGTTTCGGACAGGCCTCACTGGAACGCCTTCTTCCAGTACCGCTCCAGAGGAAACCTCCAGGCTGAAATCACCCGTCAGGTGATTGCACGTGTGGACTCCTAAAACATCGCGCACCATCACTCCAGAAACTTCTTCCATCTTCATCTGTTCTTTGGATGAGAACACGAGGTTTGTGGGGTGCTCGTGAACGCCGCCCGCGCTACGGTGCGCGTGGCCGGTGGGGTTCTCGCCTGAAAGCCAGCAGGACGTCAGGTCGCGCACAAGGTTTTTCAGTACACCGTCTTCTATTACAGGCAGTACTCTGGATTTTACTCCCTCGTGGTCGTAATCTCTGGAGTACAGTCCCTTCTCAAGCTTAGGCTCGTCAATCACGCGCAGGTGTTCTGCCGCGACCTCCTTTCCTATCATGCCCCTGAAGATGGACTTCTTTTGTATGACCCTGTACTGGCTCAAAGCAGGCGACAGGAACGCTTCCACCAGCTCTGAGACAGTTTCAGGGGGGATGAAGACAGTTGTTTCTCCTGAAAATCTTTTGCCCCCGCACGTGCTGGACGCGAGCCAGGCTATCCTGTCACTCAGTTCGTCTAGACTGAATTTTTCCATGCGCGTTTTCCCTTCCCACGTTTCAGTACCCTTGTAGGATATGTTGGCGTACGCGGAGTAAAAGGCCTCCTTCCATTCTATCCTTGTCCCGGAGGAGGACACTAGCAGGGACTCCTCAAGGTGCTTTGAAACACCGCACTGGGTCGGGCTCACTCCTTTTTCGGTTATGCTGCTCGTTAGGACGGCGAGCTCCTCAGCCATGTCCAGAGGGTCAGCGTGCAGGATGCTTTCGTGTGTCCTCCTCTCCCTGTTTCTTACTGGGTCCGGGAAGAAGATTCCGCCGTACTCTCTTGAATATTTTACAGTTTTCAGAACCGTTTCCACCACCTTCTCAGGGGATATGTTCCCCCAGAAGGAGCACATTCCAATTTTTTTCCCGCGGGCTACCCTAACCTGGCAGTATTCGTCAGACTCATCGCGCGCGAACTCAAGACTTCTGCCGACGGATTTCACTTCTGTACCCGATGACTTGCGCACGAACACTTCCGCGTAGTCTGCTTTCTCCGCGAGTCTCATGACCAGCTCTTCAGGATCCACCTATTCTCACCTTCCTAACAAGGAGGTAGGGCCCTCCGCTGGACACCCTCACGCTCTGACCTCCCTTCCCGCAGAAGCCGGGGCTGAGCTCGCCGAGTTTTCTGCCCGCGCATTCTACAGAGTGCAGGGTGTCCAGTATGCTTCCCGAGAACATCACGTTCCGGTAGACTGTCTTCTTTTCTCCTTTTTCTATCAGGTAAGCCTTGACCGCGGCGAACTGGAATTCCCCGTTCAGCGTGGACACCTGCCCTCCGTTATCCCCTTCCAGTAACAGGCCCCTGCCGAGTTCTGACATCATCTCTTCTTCTTTCCAGTCTCCTGGAGCGAAGAATGTGTTGCTCATCCTGACCAGGGGTATTTGCCCGACCTCTTCTGCTCTCGCGTTACCCGTGGAGTGTGTTTTCATCCTGCCCGCGCTCTCTCTTGAGTGCAGGAAGGAAGACAGGATCCCGCGGTCTATTAGCACAGTCTTACGCGCGGGGACACCCTCGTGGTCCGCGTGGTATGACCCGTACTCTCCAGGCAGGGTTGGGTCGTCCACTATCGTAACCTGTTGTGAGCCTATTCTTTCTCCAAGCCGGCCCTTCAGTATGGACTCTCCTGCGAGCACTGCGTCCGCCTCGCACGCGTGCCCTATCGCTTCATGCGCCAAAAGCCCTGCTAATTCTGGGCCCATTATCACATCGTATTTTCCTGACTTCACCAGCCGTGCTTTCAGGAGTTCTAGAGCCTCTTTTTTGGCTTCTTCCGCTCTTGTGATGTCAAAAATCTCCATTCCCGCAAGCCTGCCTATCCTTTTGCATGACTCTTGCACGCCTTTTCCGTTCTTCGCCACCGCGCAGAACATCACGAATGTTTCAGGGTACGACTCCCAGAATTCTGTGCCTGTGTTGTCCAGGTACCCTGTTTTCACGTCAGAGTATATCATGGTCGCGGTAGTGTTCACTATCCCTTCCCCGGACATGACCTCGCACGCGTGCTTCAGCATGTCAACTGCCTCGTCAAGATCAAACTCTTTTTCTGGCTTGACCTCTGTCCTCCCGGAAGCTGTTTTCTCGTCGGATAAATCGTTAGACAGCCCTTTCACACTGCAGACTTCTGCCATACGCGCTGCTTTTTCCACAAGACCGTCCGGGCTCGGGGAGGATGCTATCCCCATGCCATTTCTACCGATCACTCTCACAGAGTAGTCTGTGGAAAGGGTGTTCGTGAGCCTTTCAACTTTCCCGTTCCTCACGGTAATCCTGAGGGTCCTGGATGAAGAAGTTCTTCCTATGACCAGCTTTCCGGTGCTGGCGGAGAACACTGATTCCGCGAAGTCAGCCGCCAAGATGATCACTTTTCTTTGAAGAATGATGTGATCGCACGGTACATGTTGTACAGGTCAATCTTGCTGGACACTTCAGCAGGGGAGTGCATGCTGAGCAGGCACACGCCCATGTCTATTACGTCCCCGCCGTGCTTCGCGAGAAAAGCTGCTACCGTGCCTCCTCCGCCGAGGTCTACTTTTCCGAGTTCTCCGGTCTGCCACGGGATCCCGGCCTTGTTCAGGACATTTCTTATCCACGCGAAGTACTCCGCGGTGGCCTCGCTGGAGTCGTACTTTCCTTTCCTGCCGGTGTACTTGAACACACCCACTCCCCTTCCGAGGTATGTTGCGTTTGAGGGGTCATACGCGTCCTTGTATAAGGGGTTCAGGGCAGCGCCCACGTCCGCTGATATCATCTTGGAGTCCTCCAGGAGGCGCTTGGCGTTCTCCAGGCCGCACACTTTAGCGAAAACGTTTTCCAGAAAGCTCGTGCTGGCCCCTCCCTTGCCCACGCTACCAATCTCCTCCCTGTCAAGCAGGAAGACCGCCAGCGTGTTCTGGGGCACTGTCTTGTAGTCAAACAGGGCCCTGAGCACGGCATAGCAGCTGCTCCTGTCATCCTGACCGTAGCCGAGGACCATGCTGTTGTCCAGGCCGAGGTCCGCGGGCGGGCCCGCGGGAACAAGCTCTAGTTCTGCTGACGTGAGGTCCTCTTCTGTTATCCCGTACTTTTTGTTGAGTATCTCCAGAAGGCCCAGCTTGAATCTTTTCTTGGACCCGTTCTTTCTCCTGGAGGGCGTGTTTCCTGCGAGCACTGCCAGGGCCTCTCCTTCTATAACCTCTTCTGCCGTTTTTTTCATTTGCTTGGCGGCAAGGTGTGGGAGCAGGTCAGGTATCACAAACACGGGGTCTCCTTGTTTTTCTCCGATGATGATGTCAACTCTTTTCCCGTCCTGCTTGAAGACAACACCGTGCATGGCGAGCGGGTGGTTGACCCACTGGTATTTTTTTATCCCGCCGTAGTAGTGGCCCTTTAGGAGCGCGAGGTCTGAGTCCTCAACCACAGGCCGAGGCTTCAGGTCTATTCTTGGAGAGTCAGCGTGCGCCGCGGCTATCCTGAGTTCCTTCCTCCTGCCTATCACGATAAATGCAGCGGCCTTTTCTCCTGCCGTGAAATAGTATTTTTTCCCTGGTGACGGTTTCCCATCGTACTCCGTGAACCCTTTTTTCTTCGCCTGCCTAACCGCCCAGGAGACCGTCTCCCTTTCGGTCTTGCACTTTCCCAAGAATTTTTTATAGTCTTCGGCGAAGGACATGACCTTCTTCTTGTCAGCAGAGTCCCAGGATGATTTTAGCTCCCATTCCACGCCAGCCAAGTAACAGCACCTCCTGAACTGTTCTATGAAAGTCCCGCCCAGCATATAAAGTTATCATTTTATAAGCGGGCGCCGTAATTTTGGTCATGGAACTGACCTTTCTGGGCACAGCGAGCACCATGCCGACCAAGAAGAGGAATCATCCCGCGATCCACCTCAAGTTCAGGAACTCAAGCCTGCTGTTCGAGTGCGGGGAAGGCACCCAGAGGCAGCTCACAATAGCAGGGATATCGGCCCAGAAAATAAACGCTGTGTTCATATCCCACATGCACGGGGACCACTCGTTCGGCCTTGGGGGCCTGCTTCATTCCATGGACTTCAGGGGGAGGCAGGATGAGATATTCGTGTACGGACCGAAGGGAGGGGAAAAGGTTGTCAGGTTCTTCTGCGAGTGGCCTGGAATACAAATGCTCTTCCCCATACGCGTTACAGAAATAGAAGGTGAGATGGAACTGTACTCGGACTGCAACCTTACCGTGAAAGCGTTTCCACTTGACCATGGGATCCCCTGCTATGGGTTCTTGGTTGAAGAAAAGGTTGAAAGGAACCTTGACAAGAAGAAGCTGAAGAAGGTCGGCCTGCTGAACAGCCCACTCTGCCGGAAGCTGAAAGAAGAGGGGAGGGTCACAGTGAACGGAAGAGAAGTGAGACTGGAGGACGTCTCCAAGCCGCTCCGAAGGCCCCTGCGCGTGGGGATAGTAATGGACACCAGGCCTTTCCCGAAGCTCGTGGAGCACGTGAAGGGATGCGACCTGCTAGTATGCGAGGCGACGTTCTCCGAAGAACTTAAAGAAAAAGCGCATGACTATGGGCACATGACAGCAAAGGACGCGGCGCGGCTCGCTAAAAAGGCAGGGGCTAAGACCCTGGTGCTCACACACTACAGCTCAAGGTACGAGGACGAAAAGGTCTTAGAAAAGGAGGCCCGCGAGATCTTCAGAAACTCTTTCGCCTCGTACGATTTTTACAGGATTGTCCTGTGAAGCGCATTTTTTTATACCAGTAGTGAGTCGTGTTAATCATGAAAGCCCGTGTTACCTTGCTGTTGCTCGTCCTGTTAACCGCAGGGTTCTGCGTGCAGGTGGAATGGCAGGACATAAACATCAAGCTCGGGGAAAAAGGCAGTGTCAAGGTAACAGAAAGGATAATGGTCTCCTTCGAGAACGAGACGGAGGAGGCTGCGTTTGACGCGATGTCTAACGCGCATGACCTTGCGTCCTGGCAGGAGCTCGTGCCCGGCCTCCAGACTCACGTCACGGGTGCTGAAGAACCCCTTATCATAACATCCGGCAAGTCAGGGGGGCTTGGGATAATCTCTTTAGAGTACCCTGCAAAATCGCTGTCCCCTTCAAGGGAAGGAAGGTATCTTGTCTACCAGTTTCCCGCGAACCGGCTCTCCTTCTACTCAGAAGAAGAAAGGACCCTGAGGATTCCCGCAAAGACTACTCTCGCTATAAGCGTGCCAAACAACGACAAAATAAAAATAACAGGGCTGGCCCCAACTCCCGTGATACCAACGTACATTGCCAACGGGGTTGAAAGGGTCACCGAATGGAGAGGTCCCTTGTCAACCCCAGAGTTCTACTTCAAGTACAAGGTGGAGGAAACCTTGAGTGAGGCGTTCTCACTGCAGGACTTTGCAGAACAGCTGGGAAGGTTCCTTGTATCAAACCCCGCGTACACGATCACCCTCGCGGTTTTCCTAGGGTTAATAATCGTGTACCGCAGGGAGATCTTCGGACTGCTCTCGGAGGGAAGCGTGTCAGAAGAGGAAATAGAACTCCCAAAGGAATGAGACCCCATCAAGCCTTGTTCTTCCCACGGCCTTCTTTTATCCCTCTCCTGAACACAGGAGAGAAGGGTATCCCGAGCCTGGCGGCGACCACCTGCACCGCGTAGTCGTCGGTCATTATACCACAACCAAGGTCCCGGGCGAGGGCGAGCACGCTAACGTCCGCCTTGCTGAGCCTCGGCAGGACCCTGCCCGCAGCCTTCTTTACCTTTTCAACGCTCTCGTCAGAAGGCGCGAGGACTCTGAGCTCCCTTGAAGCCACTGCAGCCTCGGCCAGCATCCTGGACCGTCTGTCCTTAAGTTCTGCCAGCACTTCTCTGGTGGTAGCCTTTTCTCCGGAGGGGAGAGAAAGGGCGTTCAAGAACGCTGGAGCGTCCAGGACTATCATCACGTAAAGGTTCTGCGCTGAAAGTTTTTATTTCAGTACGACAGAGAAGAGCAGGACCACAACGATTATTAAACAGGGAAACAGTAAACTGTGATGGTGCGGCCAAATGCATGAGTACGAAAGGAAGCTCTTGCAAGCACTGGCAGACGCCGGAGGAAAGGGGGATTTTGAGGATCTCGCTGAAAAAGCGGGGCTGAATACTGGAGCGGCTAACTACGCGCTTGCAATGCTTGCTGAAAAAGGGTTTATCAGGGTGCACGAGAGCAAGCGGGAAGAAGTTTCCTTGGACGACGAGGGAAAAGAGTATCTTGAGAAAGGGCTTCCTGAAAGGCGAGTTCTGGATGTAGTGGAAAAAGAGACAGGCGTAAAGGAAGTCATGAAAAAGGTTCCAGGGAACGTTTTCAGGATAGCGAGCATCTGGCTCGTTAGGCTTGGTCTTGCCAGGATAAGGTCAGGAACCATCTCCCTTACGGAGAAGGGGCTTGAGTACAAGAAAAAGAAGATGGGCCAAGAGAAGGTCCTTGAACTGCTTGCCGAAGGAAAGACAGTGCCTGAGGAGCTCAAGGAAGACTTTAACCTGCTAAAGGGAAGGGGCAGGATAGTAAAAACAAGAGAAGTGACAGAACGCGTTCTTGAGATAACAGAACAAGGGAAGAAGGCATTGTCTGAAGAGAGCGAAGGTGAGGAGATCGTACAGCTGGACTCAGAGGCAATAGTCACAGGGAGCTGGAGGGGAAAGAAGTTCAAGAGGTACAACATTAACGCCCCCGCGCCCAGGGAATATGCTGGAAGAGTCCACCCAACCGTGAAGATAATGGGCCTCGTGCGCAGGATCTTCACAGAGATGGGCTTCAAGGAGATGAGAGGACCGTGGGTTGAAAGCGCGTTCTGGTGCTTTGACAGCATGTTCGTACCCCAGGATCATCCTGCCAGGGAAGTGCAGGACACATTCTACCTGGAAGGAAAGGCGAGGCTCCCTGACAAGGACCTCGTGGAGAGGGTGAAGAAAGTGCACGAGAACGGGTACGATACAGGTTCTAAAGGATACGGGTACAAGTGGGATCCAGAACTCGCCATGAAGCGGGTTCTCAGGACGCACACCACCGCGACCACGTTTAGGTACTTCGGTAAGGGCATAGAAAGGCCCGCGAAGTACTTCAGCATAGACAGGGTCTTCAGGAACGAAACAATAGACAGGACCCATCTGCCAGAGTTCCATCAGATAGAAGGGTTCGTGCTCGGTGACGTTGACTTCAGGGACCTGGTAGGCTACCTGAAAACGTTCTACCGCAAGATGGGCATAAAGAAGATCAGGCTTAAGCCGTATTATAACCCGTACACCGAACCGAGCACCGAAGTGTTCGCCAAACACCCTAAGTTCGGCTGGCTTGAGCTCGGGAACTCGGGCCAGTTCAGGCCAGAGGCCCTCGCCCCGTATGGGATAACCGACAACGTAGTAGCGTGGGGGCTGGGCCTTGAACGGCTTGTGATGCTCGCGTACGAGAAGCACTCCATAAGGGAGGTGCTGGGACCAGCCTGCGACCTGGAATGGCTGAGAACATACAGGATACCGGGAGGGTACGAGAGTGGTAGTGCTTGAAACAGACAAAAAAACTCTTTTAGGGTACGTAGGAAGGGACATTACTGACGAGGAACTTGAAGAGACTTTGTTCAGCATGGGCTTTGAACTTGAAAAAGCGGATGACGGAAAACTGAGAATAGAAATAACCCCTGAAAGAGTTGACATGATCTCTGTTCAAGGGTGCGCGAGAGCCCTGAGACAGTACCTGGGTATAGAACCTGGGCTGAAGAAGTACGAGGTGCGCCCGAGCGGGATAGAAATATTCATTGACGAGTCCGTAAAAAACGTCAGGCCGTACACTGTTGCTGCAGTGGTCAGGGGAATAGAGTTTAACGACGAGAGGATAAAAGAGATAATCTGGCTTCAGGAGAAACTGCACGACACCTACGCTCGGGGACGGAAACAAGCGGCCATAGGAATATACCCTCTGGAACCAATAACCCCCCCAATAAGGTACTATGCTGAGGCTCCTGAAAAGATAAGGTTCGTTCCCCTCGGAGCAGAAGAACCCATGACAGGCAGGGAAATCCTGGAAAAGCACCCCACCGGGATAAAGTACGCGCACCTTCTCCAAGGCAAAGAGAAGTATCCTCTGTTCGTTGACGCTGAAGGAAAAGTGCTCAGCATGCCCCCGATAATAAACTCAAGAGATCTTGGAATGGTGACAGAGGACACCAGGAACGTGTTCGTTGAGTGTAGTGGACACGACCTGAAAAAATTGAACACTGTCCTGAACGTGATAGTGACGAGCTTGGCTGACATGGGAGGCAGGATAGAATCTGTCAGGGTTCACGCTTACGGTCAAGGATACTCCCCTCCAGACCTTTCCCCGTGGAAGATGACTCTTGACTCAGACCAGCTGGAGAGATGGTCTGGAATAAGACTCTCCGCCGCGGAGATGAAGCCCCTGCTGGAGCGAATGGGATACGATGCTGAGGAGATTTCAAGCACTGAAGTGGAGGTGAGCATTCCAGCTTACCGGGCCGATGTGCTCCATCCTGTTGACATCATTGATGACGTGCTAAGAGCGTATGGTTTTGACAATATTCCGGAGAAGATCTCCAACCTTATGACCGTCGGAGGCCTGACTAAGGACACGGTGCTCTCAGAGGATGTGAGGGAGATCATGACTGGCATGGGCTTCCAGGAAGCGCTCACGCTCGCGCTGACCAGCACTGAAGACCAGTACCATAAGATGAACGTGGAAGAAGGCCCTCATGTCAGGCTGACAGAAAGAAAAGAAAAGAGCATTAACATGGTCAGGACATGGGTACTGCCCGAACTGATGAAGGTGCTGCAGAGTAACAGGAGCAAGCCATTCCCGCAGAGGGTGTTTGAAGTAGGGTATGTGGTAATCCCTGACAGCAGTTCCGACACGCTGGCAAAAAATGAGCTTAGACTGGCCGCGGTCATCTCGGATGACAAGGCCAACTATTCTGATGCCAAGGCAGTGCTTGAAATGTTATGCAGGGTAATGGGCTGGGAGCTCGCACTCAATGAAACAGGGCACGGGTCGTTCATTCCAGGAAGGACCGCAAAGATCCTGCTGAACGGAAAAGAATGCGGGATTATAGGTGAAGTTCATCCTCAGGTGCTCGAGAACTACGGGCTTGAACACCCCGCGTCCGCTTTTGAAATCAGCTTACAGCAGTTCATCACTTGATGCTTTCAAGTAACCTTTTTTCGTCCTCGTCCAGCTCGAAGTAGTCCGCCAGGCCTGGGAAAAGTTTCAGCAGGACGAAGTACGACTCAGCCGCTTTTTTCGAACTGAGGTGGCACTTCCGCCCAACCTTCCTGAATATGGACCTAAGCAGGTACCCCTCTCGCTTTATGCCCGAACGTATCCTAAGACTCTGGGGAAAGTCAAAGGGCATGAACTTTTTCCGGTGATGCTTCTTTTCCTCCGAAACTAACGCCATCTCGTCCAGAGCGTACCGGATGTTACCGTAGTCCTGTCTTTTCATCACCCTGCCGAGGTAGACGTCGGCCCTGCTCAGCCGCTCAAACCCTCCCGCCAGGTCCTCTGGATGCTGGTGGGTCCTCGGGAGGTTTTCCTCAAGCCAAGCGAGCAGGAACCCTGGATCTTCTCCGGATTCCATCAGCGCTTTTCTTGCCATGGAAAAGCTTCTTGACTCAAGCACTATTTTCAACACGTCAAAGATCCCCTTCTCCCGATCCCTGTACGACAGCACGCTCAGATCCTCTACAGTCACCCTCTTTTTCCCTCTGGCAAGCATTTCCAGGTCGTTTATAGCCGACCTGACGTCCCCCTCGCTGTACTCCGCGATCCTTCTTATGACCTCATCCTCCACCGAGATGTCCTCAGCTTCAGCAATGTCCTTCAAGAGCTTTTCAATGGTCCTCGTGCTGACTCTCCTCAGCTTGATAACCTTGCACAGCCGCCGTATTTCCCTGAGCCTCGGGTCAAAAGCGTTCTCCGCGGTCAGGATGATGGGCGAAGTGTTCTGCTTGAGTATTTTGGCCACTGCAGAAAGCCCTCCCCTGTCCCCTGATGTCATCAGGTCAACCTCGTCAAACAGAATGAGCCTCATCTTCCCGAAGAGCGAGAGGGTCATGCTGGCCTGTCCCGCTGTCCTCTCAACAGTCTTCCCAGTCCTCTGTTCCCCAGTGTTCATTTCCAGCAACTGAAACCCGTACTCTTTAGCGCACGCGAGGGCAATGCTTGTCTTGCCAGATCCCGTGGGTCCTGTGATCAGCAGGGGAGGCTGCCTCTCGCCCCTTTTCCACGCCTCCGCCCATTCCTTAACCTGCTTGACCGCGCTGGGGTTCCCGAGCACTTCGTCAAGCCTGCTGGGAGCGTACTTGTCGGCCCATAACATATTCGTATATAATAAGAGGGTGAATAAAAAAGAAGGCGTACGCGGGGGAGTTAGAGTGATAAAGGTAGGCGTCTGCGGCAAACCTTCCTCCGGAAAGTCCACTTTCTTTAGTGCTGCCACTATGGTTGATGTGCCCAGGGCCGCGTATCCATTCACCACCATAGAACCGAACGTGGGGATGGCAGCGGTTTCCAGGAGATGCGCGTGCCAGGACATTCCAGAGATACGCGGGAAATGCAGGCCGCGGAACTCAAGGTGCGTTAACGGAACCAGGATAATACCCATCCAGTTAGTGGACGTGGCGGGACTGGTCCCAGGAGCACACTTAGGAAAGGGCATGGGCAACGAGTTCTTGAGCGACTTGATCGACGCGGAGGCCCTCGTGCACGTGGTTGACCTGAGCGGGACCACAAACGAAAAAGGAGAACCCGCAGAGGGATACGATCCCGGGAACGACATAGAGTGGTTGCAGGACGAGATAGATTACTGGATAAAAGGGATCCTTGACAGGAACTGGAAGAACATTGAGAGGAAGGCTAAAACAAGACCCTTGTGGGAATGTGTTTTTGAACAAGTCAGCGGCCTGAGGATTGACCCAGAAAAAGTGAAAGGGATCGTTGAGTCGGGGTTCTCAGACACTCTTGATCTCGCGAGGAGGATAAGGGAGGCCAACAAACCGATCGTGCTGGCAGGGAACAAGATAGACCTGCCTTCAGCCAAAGAAAACTACGAGCGGCTGAAGAAAGAGTACGATATAATCCCTGTGTCGGCAGAAGCCGAGCTGGCCCTCAGGAAGGCGGAAAAAGCGGGCCTGATAAGGTATTACGGGAACGATTTTGAGATCTTGAAAAACCTTTCCCCGGCGCAGGAGAAGGCGCTGCAGGCCATCAGGGAAAACGTGCTAGAACCATACGGGTCCACGGGAGTCCAGGAGGTGCTGAATAGGACAGTGTTCCAGGTACTCGGATACATTGTGGTCTATCCCGTGGAGGATGAAAGGAGGTACTCTGACAAGAACGGGAACGTGCTGCCTGACGCGGTGCTGATGAAGAAGGGATCCACGGTAATACATCTCGCTGAAAAGGTGCACTCTTACCTTGCGAGAGGGTTTATCGCGGCTGTTGACTGCAGGACAAAAAGAAAAATCGGTAGGGACCACGTCCTATCCGACTCGGACATAATAAGCATAAAAGCAAGGTCTTAAAAGGGGAACAGGCTTCCGCCCGGCTTGTCGTCCTCCTGTTCCTCGTCCCCAGGAAAGCTTATTTTTTCCACCTGGAACTTTTTCTCCCTCTCCTCAAGCTCTTCTCTCGCCCTCTGCATCTCCTCTTTTTTGTTCTGCAGTCTTGTGAGGGTGTAGAAGTACGCGTTTATTATGGTGTCCAGGCCCATCTGCCTTTTCTCTCCTCTCTGGGAGACCTCTTGCACGTACAACTGGACTATCTTGAACGCCATTTCCTCCACGGGGTCAATCATTCTTCTTCCCCTCCTCCGCCTTTTGGAGTATCGCGAGCTCTTCCGCGGTTATCTTTTCTCCTGCGAGGAACTTTTTCATTATCTTGTCCGCGAGCTCGCTCACCTCTTCCGCGGGCATCTCCTTGGAGTACCCGACGGTTATTATCTTGCTCTCTCCTTTTTTAGCCTCTTTAGGGACTTTCTCCAACAGTTTTTCAAGCTTCTTCTCGTGGGCTTCTATTTCCTTATGAAGTTCTTTCATCTGCTTTGACAGTTCAGCGAGCCTGTTCTCCGCGGCCTGAAGTTCTTCCTTCCAGTGCCTGGACTTGAAGAAATTCTTCTTCATGGTCCGCAGTTTTTCAAGCTCTGCCTCCATCTCATCCAAGCGCGCGACTATCTCCTTCTCGCGGGACATGGGCGTTTGTCCCGTCTGGTACTTGAAGTACAAGGACTTGTATTTCCTTTCAAGCTCCTTGAGCCTTCTTCCAGGAGGCTTGACCTCGCCTACTTTCTCCAGTTTTGATTTTAGGAACTTGATCCTCCTTTCAAGAAGGGATTTCTCTTTCCTCAGGTTACGCAGGTTTTGTCTTTTTTCTTTTAACACTTTCTTCTCTTCTGATATTTTCTGGCTTATGTTCATCGTGCTCCCTCTTTTTTCATCCAGTCTAGACCATACTCCTTATACTCCTTGGTCTGCGTGGACAGGTAAACGTCAACACCAAACTTGGCGAACACCGCGCCCAAGATTATCATGACCGCGTAAACGGACATGGGCACGAGGTCTGTGGAAAGCGCGAACTTTGAGAGCATGGCGTGAAGTCCCAGGAAAGAGTACAGGGCGATAAGTGATCCTGAGAGCATTAGCACTATAGAAACCATTATCTTTGTGGTTCCCTTGACCTTCATCTGGTTCAACTGCTTTTGGACGTCCTGCACTGCGGAGTTGAACTGTATCTTGAAGTTAAACAGGTCCGACTTCACTGACTCCACCATTGCTTTCATGTCCTCTATCTTTTTCTCTAGGACCTCGTGTCTTTCCATGGATTTAAGGTCTGTCTTGAGCAGGATTTCTTTTTCTGTTTTTCTGAGCTCTTCTCTCAGGAAGGACTCGAAGTTCTTTTTTTCTTCCTCAAAGAGCCTGTGGACCTCAAGCTTTAGTTTGGAGGCAAGGTACCCCTCGTACTCTTTTTTCACCTGCTCGTATACCCTTCTGGCCTCTGATTCTGAGAGCCCTGTGCTCACGAGCGTGGTTATTATCTTGTCCTCTGGAACGCTCCGTGTTATCATTTCCAGGACTACGTCAGAAAGCTTTCTTGAAGGCGTCTCTTGTGCTTCCTTTTTGCCGAAAAGAGGCATGAGAATATTACCTTCCGGGAGTTTAAAAAATTAACCGGAACCAACCGTCATGGCGCAGGAAGCCTGTTTTTATCCTCTTCTGAGAACATGTGCCCGTGTGGCTGTCTGCATCGGCGGGCGTCGCGGTGATCGTGACGGGCCTGCTGTTGTTCGGGAGCATAACGAGCATGCGGCCGGGACAGGAGTGGAACACTCTCCTGGCGCACTACAACACCACCGAGACAGTGTACAGGATGGAGCACGGGTTCGAAAACGCGGTCAGGGAGAGTATTACTCCGGGGCTGTCGGAACCAGAACAGGTGACCAGAACCTGTGAGAGTGTCTGGACCTGGGCGTCGGGGGAGAAAGTCAGAGTCAGAGTCTTCTTCGGCCTGGAGACCTTCGGGTTTAGGGAAAACATTGTGAACAGGCTCTCTGACGAAGGCAGAAGACTTCTGAGGGTGACCTTGGAAACGTGCCCGTGGGCGTGCGCGGCTGTCCTCCGGCGGGATACCCGGGGGTGTATTGTGATTAGGAACGACGGCCTGGTGTCAGGAAGAGGGATGGTCGCCGTGGGCATTATCCTAGAGAAGGAGGGCGTCAGGACTGTTATTCCCGAGGGGAGGGTATTCTGCGGAGGGTGAGACCTTGAGAGGACAGTACTCCCTGGAGTTCATGCTGATTTCAGCGGTTTTCCTAGTGTTCTTGGTACTCCTGCTACACCCTGTGAGCCTGCTGCTGGCAGGGTCAAGAGACGTTGCCGAAAAAGAGAATGCCAGAACCCTTCTGGAATCCTGCGCCCGAAAGTGCAGGGAGGCGAGCGTGTTCGGCGCTAGTTCAAGGCTGGAGGTAATCTCCCTGACCAAAGGAAGGCTGGCCTCAACGGGAAACAGGCTCGTTTACACTACAAGAGAGTTTAACGTGTCCATCAGCCCTTTTAGGTGCGCTGTGGACTTAAACATTTCCAGAGGAAAGAACATGGTAGTTATTCACGCGCCTGATCCCGAAATGCACTAGTCTTCCAGCGCACTCTCTTACAAAGTTTATCTGTCCGCAGTTCTTCTGAACGCAGTATTCAAGTCCGCTGGCTTCCACTACACTAAAGCACTCTGGCACGGGAGTCCCCCTAGTGCAGCATGCCTCCAGAACATCCTGGCCGAGAGCATATGCTTCCAGGGGTGATGTGTTCTCCCCAGGTCCTGCGGACGCCACGACAAAAGCGCTCCAAACGCACACGAGCGCGAAGACAAAGGCGTCGTACGCCATGAACTGCCCCTTGCGCTTCCGCAGACTACTCGCCGCAGAGCACGATCGCATGCACTTCACCTGCAAGCAGTCCTGCTCTTTTCACGCACGCCTTGCCCGGGACTGGTTCCAGCCATGCTCTGCGGAGCCCCAGCCTCCGCCCGAGGTCTTCAGGAGAAAGGGACTTCAGGAACCTTAGCTTGGAAGGGTCTATGACGTGGTGGAAGACCTTGTTCTGATCGTATACTGCCAGGCCCTTTTCTGCGCTGGTCATCAGCAGTTCTGACGCGAGGAGGACTCTTATCTTCCGGCAGTAGTCAGCGTACTCTCCGGCCCTGTTGTATGCTGTCGCGTGAGAAACGCTAGTGAAAAACACGAGCGCTGCGAGGACTACCAGAAGAGAGGCAGGGGCTTCCAGCACGTTCACTTGAGCCACCTTTTTTCCGCGAGTACCCTGATCCCTTCTCTCCCGGGCACAAGTTCTCCAGCGCAATCGTAGGAGTACTCTCCAGAGGTAAGGGAGCCTGCCGCCAGTTCTGTTCCTTGAGTGAGATTGAACGAAGCGTCGCGGTAGTCGTTGTCCAGGAATATCGTGTCGCACGCCACCTTGGCCTGCAGTAACACTTTTTTCGCGTTCGCTGACGCTATTAGTTCTCTGGAGCCCTTGACCGGGAGGGATGATGCGATTAGTATGGACGTGCTGATCCAGCACGAGAGCACGAGCATTGTTTCTAAGGAGTTCATGGTCTTTTCCTCAGCATCTCAAGCGCTTTCCGGGAATTGGACTTGGCCCTTGACACGGCTTTTGATGACGTGCTCGTGTACGATGAGACAAACCATGCTGCCACGAGCAGTACTGCCGCAAGCACGAGGATCGTTTCCAGTGACACCTGAGCTCTCGCGTCCATTCTCATCCTTCCGCGAGTATTTCATCTATTTCTTTCAGCAGAGCGTCCGACTTGTTGCTCATGCTAGCAGAAGCTTTTCTGGCGGTTGTTTTCATGCTAGTGACCAGCAGGATGGCTACTGCGAGCACGGCCGCGATTAGGATCAGGAGCTCTGCGGAAACCTGCCCTCTTTTGTCCATGGGAGACTATCCCTCAAAATGGGGATATAACAGAAGAAGAAAGGGGTTCGGGTTAGAACCGGTTTTTTAGTACTCCTCGCACTTCAGGTAGAAGTACTCCTTGGGGTGTCCGCAGCTCGGGCAGTGTTCCGGCGGCATCTCTCCTATGTGCACGTAACCGCACTTGCTGCACACCCAGGCCACAGGACCCTGTTTTTTCCATAGCGTTCCGTTTTCTATTTGTTCTATGAGCTTTCTGTACCTCTCCTCGTGGTGTTCTTCTGCCTTGGCTATTGCCCTCAGCCTTCCTGCTATTTCAGGGTGGCCTTCTTCCTCTGCTTTTTTGGCGAACTCCGGGTACATGGTGGTGTTCTCGTAGTGCTCCCCTTCTGCCGCGTACTTGAGGTTTTCAAGAGTACTCCCAATTTTGTTTATCATTGGCACTTCTACTTTTATCTCGGGGTCTGCTCCCAGCGACTGCAGCATCTTAAGAAGCCACTTGGCGTGCTGTCTCTCCTGCTCCGCGGTTTCCAGGAAGATGTTACCTATCTGGTGATACCCTTCCTTGAAGGCCTGCTTCGCGTAAAGAGTGTATCGGTTTCTGGCCTGGCTTTCGCCAATAAATGCAATTGCAAGGTTCTTGATCGTTTCCATGTCCATCACCACCAATAAATACGGTGATATCTTTTTATAAATTTTTGGTACGAAAATAGAACCATGGATGCTCGTGACAGGAGGATTTTGAACATCCTTTCTGAAAACGCCAGAACAAGCTTTTCTGAAATAGCCCGGAGGATCGGGATCACAGAAGCCGCTGTTAGAAAAAGGATTCAAAAGCTTGAACGGTCTGGAGTCATCCTAGGATACACCGTCGTAATCAATCCGCAGAAGACAGGAGAGATGATATCCCTCACGGGGATTGATGTAGCACCGGAATACCTCGTGGAAGTTTCCAGGAGGGTAGGGAGAATGCCCTGCGTGCGCAGGGCATGGTTTTCAAGCGGAGACCACACAATAATGGCAGAGGTTGTCTGCAGGAACACCTCGGAACTGGAAGAAAGGCACAAGAGGATATCCAGAATAAAAGGGGTGAAAAGGGTTTGCCCGTCCGTACTATCAGGAACGATCAAGTGGCCCGGAGAGTAGAGGAGTTCAGGAAAAAGAGGGACTGGAAGCAGTTGTTCTCAGAACTGTGCTTCTGCGTGCTGACCGCGAACGGGAGCGCGGAGAAGGGAATAAAAATCCAGAAGGAGGTTGGGGCCGAAGGTTTTCTTACGCTGAACGAGAGGGATCTCTCCAGGAGGCTGAAGGAGCTTGGGCACAGGTTCCCTAACTCAAGAGCAGGGTACATAGTACACAACAGGAAACTGGCGAACGCCCTGCCCCGCGTTTACAGGATGAGTCCTGAGAACGCGAGGGAGTGGCTCGTGAACAACTTTAAGGGCATAGGGTACAAGGAGGCCAGCCACTTCCTGAGAAACATTGGAGTGTTTGACCTTGCCATACTTGACAAGCACGTGCTCAGGTGGATGAAGCGGGAGGGGCTCTTGAATGAAGTCCCCAAGACCTTGACGCGCAAGAGGTATCTTGAAATAGAGGAGATCTTCGTCAGGGAGGCCAAGAAAAGAGGTCTTGCTCCAGGAGTGTTTGACCTTTTCGTCTGGGCTGAGATGACAGGCCGTGTCCTGAAGTAACCTCGGCTTACTTCCTCAGTAACAGTACTACCACCACAGCCGCGCCGAGCAGTGCGAGTAAGACCTCCAGGCTGTACCCTGGAGCGCTCGTGACCACAACCGTTCCTGACTGAGGAGTGCTGACGGTCACGGTGGTGGAGTTGTACGCCCAGTTGCCCGCTGGGTCAGAACAGTTAGCCCAAGCGGTGTGCGCCCCGGAAGACTGGGGAGTGTAAACGTAGTAGTATGTTCCTCCGCCTGAAGAGTTCATGGTGCCTATGGGAGACCCGTCCCAGTAGAACGTGCAGTTGGACACTCCCACGTTGTCCGTGGCGTTGACGGTGAAGTTGGTCGCCTGCCCGAGCGTTGCAACCGTGGGATAGACTTGAGTAACGTTTGGCGGTGTGAGGTCCTCTCCTATCGCGTAAAGGTGAGTGTCAGCAGTGAAGTACACCATCCCTCCCGAGACCGCAGGGGAAGCGGACACATCATAGGCTGCCTGGTACTTCCAGATAAGCGCGCCCGTGCTAGCGTTCAGCGCGTAGAGGTTATCGTCAGCGGACCCGAAGTACACCACCCCGTTCGCGACCGCGGGAGCAGATTCTATAAGGTCCCCGGTAGTGTACGACCATATCTCTGTCCCGTTGTCCGCGTACAGCGCGTGGAACACTCCTGAAGAATCGCCTATGTAGAGAACTCCGTTCCAGACGGCGCTTGAGGTCGTCCAAGCGCCCAGGGTAATGTTCCACAGCTGCACGCCATTGCTTGCGTTAAGCGCGTACAGGTACGTGTTGTCAGTGATGTACACTGTATCATTCCATATGGTCGGGGACGCGGTCAGGCTTGAGCCCGCGTAGGCGTAGCTCCACAAGAGTAGCCCGCTGGTCGCGTTAACCGCGTAGAAGTTGTCGTCCGCGGAGTCAAAGTAGACTACCCCGTTGTAGACAACGGGAGAAGAGTGCACGGCGCCTCCTGTGGTATAGTTCCAAATGGATACGCCGTTAGTCGCGTTAATCGCGTGAAGCTTGTAGTCAGGGGCTCCGATGTACACTATCCCGTCAGAAACTGCAGGGGATGATCTTATAGTGAACGTGTTCCCTGTAGTGTAGTTCCAGACCTCTGCGCCAGTGGTCGCATTAATCGCGTGGACGACCCCGTTACCGTCCCCAACAAAGACCATACCGTACGCTACCGCGGGAGTGCAGTCTAACACGCCAAAGTCTGTCCTCTGCCATATGAGCGCTCCAGTGGTCGCATTCAGGGCCTCGAATACTGCGGATGGACCGCCCGAGTACACGATCCCCCCAGCAACAACCGGGGAATTCCTTCCTAAGAACGTGGAGGAGTAGGTTCTGGTCCAATTGACCGCAGGGTTCAGGGGACCGTAGTCAGAGGTAAGCCCTGTGTTGTTAAGGTCCTTCTGGAACTTCGGCCAGTCTACAGCGGCCAGAGCAAGGGACACTGCGAGGCATAACAGCAGAACTATCTTTAGCCTCATGTCGTTTAGAAGGAGCAAAGGGGGATTTAAAAGATTATGTTTTTAAACTCTTTCCCCATAGGTGATATTATGAGCTTCTTTTACAAGGGAGAACTGGTGCACATTTTCATTTCCATTTTCACCATCACCTTAGCGTTCTCAATAAACTTTCTGCAGGACTTTTTCCTGGTCCTCTTCACGGTAGGCCTTGGCTTCTTCTTGCACGAGATGGGCCACAAGGCAGCTGCCATCAGGTACGGGGCTGTCGCGGTTTACAGGGCGTGGATGTGGGGGCTGGTAATGGCAGTGTTCCTGGCAGCCGCCACCCACGGCAGGTTTGTTTTCGCTGCCCCGGGCGCGGTGTACATATGGAAAGAGAATCTCACGAGAAGGGAAGATGGGATCATCTCGCTCGCGGGACCAGTGATGAACGTCCTGCTCGCGGTTTTCTTCTTTTACCTCTTGTACGCTTTTGGAAGCATTCCCCTTGTTTTCGCGATCTCTGTTCCCGGGATTTACGTGAACCTGTTCTTAGCCCTGTTCAACCTGATCCCTGTCTACCCGTTAGACGGGTCAAAAGTGTGGGCTTACAATCCCGGCCTGTGGGCCCTGGTGACAGTACCCCTGGGCATCGCGTTCCTCTTGCTGTTGTGAAACATAGGGGTTTCAGAGGTACGCGGAGCTTACCTCGTCCCTGAACCGCTCGTACTTTTCCTTAACCTTTTCTCCCAGGCTGGGCTTCACCTGTTTCAGGGCTTTCTGGAAGTGCTTCCACTTCACCTGCTTAGCGTTCTTGTCCTCCCTGAGTGCGTTCATCCCCGCTTCTCTCACGAGCGCGGCGAGGTCCGCTCCTGAATAGTTCTCGGTCATCTTCGCGAGCTTTTCAAGGTCCACGTCGTCGGCCAGGGGCATTCTCTTTGTGTGGACCTTGAGTATCTCAAGCCTTGCCTTCTCGTCAGGAACGGGCACTTCTATGAGCTTGTCAAACCTGCCTGGCCTGAGGAGCGCGGGGTCTATCAGGTCAGGCCTGTTAGAAGCCGCGATCACCACTACTCCCCTGAGCTCTTCCAGCCCGTCCATCTCGGTGAGCAGCTGGTTCACCACGCTCTCCATCACGTGAGAGCCCATGTCGCTCCCTCTCCGGGGAGCTATTGAGTCTATTTCGTCAAAGAATATTATGCACGGCGCAGCCTGTCTTGCTTTCCTGAATATTTCTCTCACTCCTTTTTCTGACTCTCCAACCCACTTTGACAGGAGCTCAGGGCCCTTGACCGAGATGAAGTTGGCGTTGGACTCGTTGGCAACAGCCTTCGCCAGCAGTGTTTTTCCAGTGCCAGGAGGACCGTACAACAGGATTCCCTTAGTGGTTCTTATCCCAAGTCTTTCAAAGGCGTCAGGGTACTTGAGAGGCCATTCCACTGCTTCTTTCAGCTCTCTCTTCACGTTCTCAAGGTCTCCCACGTCAGACCATCTGACCTTAGGGACTTCTATGAGCACTTCCCTCATGGCGCTGGGGTGAACTTCCCTAAGCGCGTCCAGGAAGTCTTTCCTCGTGACCTTCATTTCCTCCAGAACGTCAGGGGGGATGGTCTCTTCTTCTATGTTTATCTTGGGAAGGTATCTTCTGAGAGCTTTCATGGCCGCTTCTCTTGCCAGGGCCGCGAGGTCCGCGCCCACAAAGCCGTGGGTCATGTCAGCAAGTTCTTCCAGGTCAACGTCATCCGCGAGGGGCATTCCTCTCGTGTGTATTTGCAGTATCTCAAGCCTTCCCTCCCTGTCCGGGACCCCTAGTTCTATTTCTCTGTCGAACCTGCCCGGCCTTCTGAGAGCAGGGTCTATGGCGTTAGGCCTGTTGGTCGCTGCTATTACTATAACCTTTCCTCTTGACTTCAGCCCGTCCATCAGGGCCAGCAGCTGGGCTACAACCCTTTTCTCTACTTCTCCCGTGACCTCTTCTCTTTTTGGCGCTATCGCGTCTATCTCGTCTATGAATATTATGGTGGGCGCGTTCTTTTCAGCCTCCTTGAATATCTGCCTGAGCCTTTCTTCAGCTTCTCCCACGAACTTTGAGATTATCTCCGGCCCTTGTATTGAAATGAAGTGAGCGTCAGACTCGTTGGCAACAGCCTTCGCCAGCAGTGTTTTTCCAGTGCCAGGAGGACCGTACAAGAGCACTCCTTTCGGTGGGTCTATTCCCATTTTCTTGAAGAGCTCGGGGTGTCTTATTGGGAGCTCTATCATTTCCCTTACTTTCTCCACCTGCTTCTTCAGGCCTCCTATGTCCTCGTACGTTACTGTTGGAATGCCCTCCTCTTCCTTCACTGGCTCTTCTCTCAGGTCTACCCTGGTGGCTTGAGTGATCTGGCATATTTTCTTGGGAGAAACGTCAGCGACCTTGAAGAACAGGGGCTGGCCGAAGAATGGTATGAGGATCGTGTCACCTTTTGAAACCGGCCTTTCAAGTAACTGTTTTTTGACAACTTCAGGGAACTGGGGAGAGAACCTCATGGGCTGTTCAAGCGGAGCGAGCACAACCTTCTTCGCTGCCTTTATTCCCGTGGCCTTGGAGACCACTATCATTTCTCCTACTCCTGTGCCAGCGTTTTGTCTTATTAGACCGTCCATTCGTATTATTCCCTTGCCCTCGTCCTCAGGATAAGCGGGCCAGGCTATCGCGGCGGTCTTTCTTTTTCCCTCAAGTTCGAGAATGTCTCCGCTGGAGATCCCGAGGGCTTTCATGCTCTTGCTGTCAAGCCTGACTATTCCCCTTCCAATGTCGTTCTGAAGGGCTTCAGCAACCTTTAGCGTGATCTTTTTTACAGCCATTCCCTGTCCCCCCTTGTCCTCTTATCTAAGGTGGTAGGTGTTTTTAATGTTGTCGGACAGAAATAAGGAACGGATGATACCTACTGGTTGCAGGGGTCTTGACAGGCTCTTGGGAGGCGGCCTGCCCGAGCAGGTCATAACACAGTTTTACGGAGAGCCGGGCTCGGGGAAAACCAGCGTCTGCCTGCAGACCGTTAAGTCCAATCCTGGGAAGAGGATCGTGTTCGTGGACACTGAGTCTTCTTTTCACCCGATAAGGGTTGACCAGGTGCTCGCGGGCCTGGACCGGAACGTGCTCAGGAACGTTAGGGTCTTCAGGGTGACGGACTTCTCGGAGCAGACTGAGGTGTTGAACAGTCTTCCTGACTGCGATCTTGTGATAGTGGATTCAATATCCAGTTTGTACAGGCTCCAGAGGGCTGATGACGGTCTTGAGGCTTCAAGGGTTCTCGGGAACCAGGTGGCTTCTCTTCTCGCGTTCGCGAGAAAAAACAACATTCCTGTGCTCGTGACCAACCAGGTGTACACTGATCCTGAGACTGGTAGGCTGGAGCCTGTGGGGGGAGACGTGCTAAGGTACGCCAGCAAGATTATTGTAGAGTTAAGAAGGGAGGAGGGTGCTATGAGGAGGGCTTTTCTGCGCAAGCATTTTTCAAGACCTGATGGCCAGGATACGTTGTTCAGGATCGTTGGAACAGGCGTCATCTGAAAACGGCTAAAACGGTTACAACTACTTCTCGGTTTTTATTATCTTGCTGCCTCCGTTCGGAAGGATTTGCATGAGCCAGTCAACGTCCGCTTGGATTCCTGGAAAGATTTTTTCAAGCTCTGCGAGGATCTTTTTGGCTGCCTCGTGCTTTGTTCCAGGTCCGGGGGAGATGATCACTCCCTTGCCCTTTATCGCTTCAGGGGGTCCGGCCAGAAGCTTTTCGCCATCGTAGGAGATCTTGAGTTCTAGGGGAAGGTTCTTGTACCATTCCCTCTCGCCGGTTATGACGAAAGCGCCCTTGGCAAGGTATTCTCCTGCCTTCGCAGCGGTCCTCACTTGGTCTGGTCTGACGATGAACGCGTCAGCCACTTTTACTCCAGCAGCCCACAGTCTGGAGTAGCATGCTGCGAACCGGGCCACCATTCTCTTTTCTTCCTCAGGAGCCTCTTGGCCCTTCTTGAAAACGGTGGCATGAGCCCCGTGAACGTCAGCGTGCGCGAACAGGTCCTGCTTTTCAAGATGCTTTCTTACGAGATCCTGATTGCTTCTGGCGTCCTTTCCGCCTAGAACGAGTCTTCCGGAGGGGGTGAAAAACCAGTGGTACTTCTCGTACCATTCTTTTTTTCTCACGATCTTTTTCCGGAGAACCTGCCTTTCGGGCTTCTGCTCGCTGATCTTCCGCATGCTTTCTTGTATGGCCCTTTTTATTCCCTCTATTTTTTTCTTGTACTTCTTGCTCTTCTCATAGTGCTCTGCAGCATTCTCGTACGCGCTTTTTCTGGGGTCTATTATCACTTTCATTCTTCTAACGCCCTCTTGAACGCGTCTTCTGTCCTGTCGTCTATCGCGACCAGCAGGACGGTCATGTCATCGTGACCTATCTCGTTTATTGCTTTTACCATTTGCCTGGCCGCTATCAGGGGAGGTACCCCTCCTACTCCCGCGCCCATGCACGGGAACGCTACTGTTCTCGCTCCCTCGTCTTTTGCTTTTAGCATGGCTGCTCTGGTGGCAAGGTAGACTTTGTCAGGACTTGTTCTTTCTGCAGGCCGTTTCATTGTGGGAGCGTGTATGACCATTTGGGCGGGCAGCCTGCCTGCTGATGTTGTTATGGCCTGTCCTACTGGAGTCTGACCTTGTTGTATAGCCTGCTTCTCTATCCATTCTCCGCCGTGTCTTTTTATCTGTCCCGCCACTCCTCCTCCCATTATGTGCCAGGAGTTCGCGGGATTGACTATCGCATCAACCTTTTGGTTGAGAAGATTTCCTCTCACGATTTTTATCATTTTTCTTACCCCAGTGTTTTTTGGTTTCGCAGTCTGGGTTCACGCACATTTCAAATGATCTTCTCCCTTTCATGCTTACCCTGACCACGGGAGTCCCGCATGATTCGCATGCCTTGTTCAGCGGCTGGACTCTTCCTTTTGCGGGAAGCGGGAACGTTACCCTGCACCCTTTCTTGTAGTTGGAGCAACCCACGAACCGTGTTCCCTTCCTGGTTCTTATCATCACAAGGTCTCCTCCGCACTCGGGACACTTTCCGAGGATGTTGTCCTTTGATATGGACTGCCTCAGCTCCTGCGAGATCGTTTCCTTGTTCTCCTGGAGTTTTCTGACTATCCTCTCTAGGATTCCCCGTGACTCCTGCACAACTTCTTCTTTTGTTTTCTTTCCTTCTGCTATCAGGTCCATCTCTTTTTCTATCATCGCGGTGAGGCTCGGTGAGGTTATGTCCTTGGCGTACTTTTCAAGGGTTTCTATGACCGTGAACGCTATCTGGGAGGGTGTGAAGGTTTTCCTTCCCAGGAGGTAGCCTCTGGAGATTATTTTCTGGATTATGCCTGCCCTGGTGGATTTTGTTCCCAGCCCCAGGTCCTCCATTGCCTTGAGCAGGGTCGCTGCGGAGTATCTTGGTTTGGGTTTCGTGTACTCTTTCTTCTCTTCTACCTTGATCACTTTCACTTCTTCTCCTTTTTCCAGTGGAGGGAGTTCTGTTTCCTTCAGCTGGTTGTAGGGATAGTATTCTCTCCAGCCGGGGTCAATGATCCTCTTGCCCTGCGCTTTGAAGTCTTCTCCAGCGCACTCTATAACGGCTGTGGTGTTCTGAGTGATGCTGGGGGGCGCGAGGGTTGCGAGGAACCTGTCAACCACCAGGCAGTATATCCTCCATTCCTTTTGGTCGAGTTTTTTCTTGTCCGCTGCGGCCACGGGGTGTATGGGAGGGTGGTCTGTTGTCCGTTTTTTGCCTTTTGAGGGCGTGATCTTAGGCTGGGAGAGTATCTTCTTCGTTTTTTGAGAGTACTCAGGAAGCTTGCCTATTTCCCCGAGAATTTTCTTAAAGTTTATGCTGCCAGGGTACACTGTGTTATCCGTTCTGGGGTATGAGATGTATCCGCGCATGTAAAGCCTTTCGGCTATTTCCAGAACCCTTTCGGGGGAGTAACCGAGGTTCGCTGCCGCGCGCAGGAAGTCGTTGGTGTTGAAGGGGGTCGGCGGGGACTGTTTACTCTCTCTTACGGAAACCTTTTTCACTACAGCCGTCTTTGCGGCTTTTACTTTCTGGTACACCTCTCTCGCGGCCAGCTCATCTTTTATACCTGTCTTTTCCGCCTTGAATTTTTTGGACTGCTTTTCGCAGTGTAAGAATATGTTCCAGAAGGGTTCCGGCTTGAACGCGCGTATTTCCTTTTCTCGGTTCACGCACAGCGCTAAGGTAGGGGACTGAACTCTTCCCACGGAAAGGAATGCCTTGCCCATTCTCCTGGCTGAGAGGGAGATGAACCTTGTCAGGACCGCTCCCCAGAGCAGGTCTATCTCCCTTCTCGCGTCAGCAGAGTCTGCCAGGTTGTGGTCAAAGTCAACCAGGTTCTTGAACGCTTTCGTGACCTCTTCTTTTGTGAGCGCGGAGAACTTTGCTCTTCTCACGGGGAGCCCAGGCTTCTCTTTGAGTATTATCTGGAGCGCTTCTTTTCCTATGGATTCCCCTTCCCTGTCGTAGTCACAAGCGATTATGACCTCGTCCGCTTCTTTCGCGTATTTTCTCAGCACCCTCGCGAGAGAAGGGGATGTTTGCTTGTACACTATTTTGGCTCTTACAAGATCCGCAAGGTCTACCGAGGACCAGTTGGCGTATTCTTTGGGAAAGTCAGGGTTTGTGATGTGCCCCTTCAGTGGGATTATGGTGTACTCTCCTGAAATGAAGACTTTTACCTTACCCTCTGAAACGAGCTTTGGAGAACCAAGTATTTTCGCTATCCTCTCCGCCGCAAGCGGTTTCTCCGCTATTACGAGCTTCATCAAATCCCTGCCAGAGGATATCTTGTTAGGTAGAGTTCGCTAGCGTACATCTGGGTCAGAGGAAGCACCACCAGAGAGACTATCAGCACGCTCACTATGTTGTGCTCGAAGAACAGGAACTGGCCTAGAACGGTTTCTATTACCAGCACGAGTATTAGCAGGACAAAACCTATGAGAAGATACTCCAGCAGGGCCCCAGGATGTTTTGCCACGAATTCTTTTGAGTCAGCCATCGCTCTCAGCACGGGATAGTCTTCCAGCACGATCACCTGGGGAGAAAAGAGGAAGAGAGCCCACAGCACGAGGAGCACGAACTGCGCCAGTGCTGGAGGCGCGTTCACGAAACTGGCTACTGCTGCCACGGCTACGGTGGCAACGGTCATTATCACCAGGAATATGAACACTCTGAGCACGTAGTCGGGGAACACGTTGATTATCTTGGCGAACCCGGACTGGTCTAGTGTTTCCTTTAGCTTGGTTATGCTTATCACGCTAGCAAGGGTTATAGAGAACAAGGCTGTTGATGCCAGGGAAACAGCGGCGAAGAAGACTGCTTCTGTCAGGGTCATGTCAAGTCGTATGCTGGAAAACCGTATCATGCCCGCTCCTGCCGCAAGATAGCTTGACAGGAACAGCATCATTGAAAGGGACAGCAGGGCGAATATGCTGAAGGAGACGGTGACCTTGTACGTTTCCTTGTACATTCCGCAGGCTTTGATGAACGCCTCAAACATGATTCTGATTAAGTTTTGGTACTATAAAACTTTTGCCTTCAGGTGGCTTGGGCCAGCGCCTGTTATTCTGAAGGAAGCCCACTCGCCCGGGACTGCCTTGCCCGAGAAGAAGACTGTCTTGTAGTTTGTGGTGCGAGCCATGCCTTCTGAAACCACGAGGCCTCTCATTGTCCTGCCAACATACCTTTTGTTATTCTCCTCGCTTATTCTTCTCACGAGATCCGACAGGAGTTTTGACCTTCTTTTGATCACCTGGGTTCTTATCCTGGGCATCTTTTCCGCAGGGGTTTTCGGCCGTGGGTAGAACTTGGACACGTTGGTAACGTCCGGCCTTGTTTCCTCCAGCAGTCTGATGGTATGATGGTAGTCTGTCTCGGTTTCTCCAGGCAGGCCCACTATAATGTCAGTGGCTATGGTAACGTCAGGAACGTTCTCTCTCATGTAATCCACTATTCTCACGAAGTCCCTTGCTTTGTAAGGTCTTCTCATGTTCTTCAGAATCCTGTCAGACCCTGACTGGACAGGAGCGTGCAGGAATGAGTAAACTCGGGGATGATTGAGCAGGCTGGAGAGCTCCTGCAGCATTCCCAGCGCGTGGTTCGGGTTCATCATCCCTATTCTTATCACGTAGTCCCCGTCTACTTCCAGCAGGGAACGCACGAGCTCTGGCAGGCTGGTCCCGATGTCAAGCCCGTAGCATCCTGTGTCCTGCGCGGTCAGGAAGATCTCTTTCTTCCCTTCCCTGACCATCTTCTCAAAGGCCATTCTTATCTGCTTGGGATCATAGCTTTGGAGGTCTCCTCTCGCGTTCTTCGTCCCGCAGTAAGCGCATCTTCCCAGGCAACCTTCAGATATGGGGAGTATCCCGGTAATTCCCGGCTGGACCCCGACGGGAACGCCTGGTTTTTCTCCTTCACGGTAGTCCACAATCTTTCCCGAGAGCGTTTTCTTGACAGCGTCAGCGATCCTGTTTATTGCCCTCGCGCTCACGACAGAAATCTTGTACCTTTTCAGGAGCACGGGATTGACGTCAGGAAGGCAGCCTGCAACAACGACCCTTTTCCCCATCTCCAGAAAGTTTTCTATTCTTGAGACCATTCTGGACTCTGTGGGGTTCTTGACAGCACACGTGTTTATCACTACAACGTCCGCGCTCGCAGGATCTGAGATAGTGAACCCTGCTTTCTCAAGTTCTGCTATAATGTAGTACGTTTCCGCCTTGTTCAGGGAACACCCGTACCCTTCAACGTACACTCTCCTGCTGCTCATCGTCTGTTCACTGCAAAAGAAGCGATTGCGCCGCCGGCCAGTAGTGCTATAATGAAACCCTGGAAGGTGCTTGTCACCGGGGGGTTTGACTGCCAGAGTCCGAGAAACCCTGGGACCACGGAGACCGAGACGAACGCCACAAACGCCAGGAAAACCGGCAGGGCAAGATCTTTTTTCTTGTCCCCTGACAGGGGCAGCAGGATGCTCGCAAGTCCTGCTCCTATGAGAAGACCTCCTGCCCACACCATCCACTGCGACAGCCAGAACATTTTGCTTTTCACTTCCTCTTCTTTTTGACGGGCCTTATTTTGACCGCGGTACCGTACGCGAACAACTCAACCGTTCCAGGGATAACCTGCGCGGTCGAGCCTATTCTCACGCCCACCACCGCGTTAGCCCCGAGGGCCCTCGCGTTCCTAGCCATCCTCTGTAGCACAAATCTCCTCGCGTCGTTAACCATGCTAGTGTATTCCTTGACCTCTCCTCCCAGGAGGGTCCGGAAGAACGCTATGATATCCTTTCCCAGAAACTTTGACCTAACACTAGTGCCCCATACCAGGCCCTTGACCTCCACAATCTCGTAGCCCGGGACTGTTTCGGTAGTGACAACGTGCACCGGTTCCATTCCTCTCACCATAAGATTAAAAAGAACCAGGTATTTAAAGTTATTCGGAGTTGACGAAGAGCGGAAAAAGGAGAGGATGATCATGGACCGCGAGGACCTGCCGTGGACTGAAAAGTACAGGCCTGAAAGGCTCAAGGACGTTGTCGGACACAAGCACATCGTGGAAAGGCTCGAGAAGTACGCGAAGACCAAGAACATGCCTCACCTTCTTTTCGCAGGCCCCGCGGGAGTGGGAAAAACAGTGTGCGCAATCGCGCTGGGAAAAGAGCTTTTCGGGAAAACGTTTAACCAGAATTTTCTTGAGCTGAACGCGAGTGACGAGAGGGGAATAGACGTTATCAGGGGCAAGATAAAAGACTTTGCCGCGGTCCTGCCTTACGGGGACGCTGACTTTAAGATAATATTCTTGGACGAGGCTGACGCGCTCACCCGGGACGCTCAGGCGGCTCTCAGGAGGACCATGGAAAAGTACGCCAGGACCTGCAGGTTCATACTCTCCTGTAATTACTCCAGCCGGATAATAGACCCGATACAGTCAAGGAGCGCTGTGTTCAGGTTCAAGCCACTGTCAGAAGAGGAGATAATGAAAAGGCTCGAGTACATAGCAAAACAGGAGCATTTGCAGGTCTCAAAAGAGGCGTTGAAGGCCCTTGTTCACGTTTCCGAGGGAGACATGAGAAAGGCGATCAACTTCCTGCAGTCTGCTAGTGTTCTGGGCAAGAAGGTTGACGAGGAGACTGTTTACAAGGTCGCCGCGAGAGCAAGGCCGAAAGAAGTTCAGGAAGTAATAGAAACTGCCCTGAAAGGAGATTTCATGAAGGCCAGAGAAAAGCTTTACACCCTATTGTACGAGTACGGGCTTTCAGGAGAAGACGTGATGAAGCAGATGCACGGCAGGATAATAGAGCTGAAGATCCCTGAAGAAAAAAAGGCCAGGATAATAGACAGGATGGGAGAGTATTCCTTCAGGATAGTTGAAGGAGCTAATGAGAGGATACAACTGGAAGCCCTGCTGGCCTGGCTGGTCATGGAAAGGTCTAAACAGGACTGAAAAAAGAAAGGTTTTACAAAAAGAGGAGAAAGGGGTTTTTCACTTTCTTCTCGTCATTTTCTTTCCAGCGCCGGATATGGGAGGTGTTCTCTTCTGTTTCCAGTATAGTACTGCTGAGAGCAGTACTGCCACTATTGCGACCACTCCTGCCACGAGCACCCACGTGTAGTCCTGTGCTGTTGGTGTTACCTCCTGCGCTGGTTTAGTGGGAGCCTGCGGCGCTGAAGGAGCTGCTGGCTGCTGTTCTTCCGCCGGTTTCTCCTCAGGAGCCTGTTCTTCTGGGGCTGGAGCCGCTGGCTGTTCTTCTGTTGGCGCGGTTCCTGCAACGAACACCTTGGATGCAGGCTTTTCCTCCACTATGTTCAGGTTCTTCCAGCCGCTTGTCTGGTACTCTACCGTGAGCTCGTCCCCTGGGTTCACCTGGTCGTACACGAGCATGAACACAGGGTCTTCCCTCACGACGCGCACCGTCGCTCCCGGAGCATTCACTGTTATCTCTGAAGCGTTCGCCGCAAAGTCTTTGGGCACCTCGTCGTAGACCACGACGTTGTGCAGTGTCTCGGTTCCAGTGTACTTGAGCGTGACCTTGAGCGTTGACGCGCTCGTGCTTGAGATCATGCTCGCGGTATGAGTGAAGTCTCCGGCGTACTTGTAGGATTGTTCTGCGAGCCTGTTCAGCGCGTCCTCTGTCAGCTGCTCTCCGAGCACGTCTTCAAGAGCCTTCTTGAGGGACTCGTCACTTGTTATCTCCTGCACTACTTCCTCTGCGCTCTTGTACTCCTGCACTGGTTCTGGCTCTCCTTCCATTGTCACACTCCCTGTCGGGACGCTTCCGCCCGCGAGACCTCCTGCTGTTGTGGTGGTGGTCGTGCTTGGAATGTGATAGTTGACTTTTATGTTGTGTACTCCTGGAGAGAGGGTACCGTCCAGGAGGATAAGGCTTCCCTTCTTGTACGTTCCCTGCCATGGGGCGCCGTCAACGAGGATTTCTATCTGGTCTGCGTTCGTTATGCCTGGAACGTCATCGTTCGTGAGTTTTATGTTACCCTGCTGTGCCATGTTTATTGTTGCACTGTAGTTGTTGTCTCCGGCGGTCCCTTGTGGAACAACCTCTTCTATTGCAGGGAAGGAGAGCAGGGCGTTTGCTTTCAGCACGAACGTTTTGCCTGCAAGCCATGCGTCAGGCAGGTCAGTGTGGTTCACTACTGCTACCGTGATCTTGTACCTGTATACTGAGAAGCAAACGGTGATGTTCGCTCCATGCGTAGGAGACCCTGATATCGCGTCCGTCACGTTATAGCACGCTGAATACGCGCTGGTCCTGGTAGCGTTTGGAGCCGCCCACGCTGTTCCGTTCCACTCTTGTAGTGTAACTCCTGACGATATGTTAAGTGTCTTCACCGTGCCGTCAGGAAGTGAAACGGTCACGTTCTTCGGGAACACGAAGTCAAGGTACACGTTGTCCTGAGTGTAGAACTGGTTCAGCGCTGAAATGTTCACCGTGTACGTCGTGTTCACAGTAGCGCCGAGTTCAGGAGGCGCTGTTGTCGGGTCGAACCCTGTGACTGTCTGGCTTGACACGTTAATCGGAGGTATCGCGCTCAGGTAAAGGGTAACTGGCACAACAGTCTGGTTGGTGGCGTTAACCTGGAGGGTTATTACTGTTTTCCCTGACGCGAAGTCAAAGGAGAAGCTTCCGTTAATGGGCTGGCTGGCCAGGTCTCCTGTGTTAGCGTACTTCGTACCGTTGTACTCTATGGTGAACAAGTTGCTGAACCCGTACTGTCCCGGAAGAGCGTCAGGGGCTATCAGGGTCAGGTTCACTGGCCCTGCGGGGGTGTAGATAGTCTGAGTACTCACCTTCGCTGGGATGAGTCCTGGGGTGGTCAGGGTGATCGTGACGATCTCGTTTGATGCTGCAAGGTTGCTTGCGTTAAGCTGGAAAGTATAGTTGTACGCGAGGTTCTCCATGCTGGTGGCTCCCGCGAACACTGGCTTATCAGTGTATACTGGGTCCACCCAGAATCCTTCAAGGAAAGACTCGTCATCCTCCCTGTATATTGGGACAGGAACACTGTACTCGCTCCTCAGGGTGGTCAGGTTAGCGTCCTGCAGGGTTATCTTGCTGGAATCGTAGGACTGCTTGGGCAGCCCGTTCACGACGTACACTGTCAGGTACTGGCCGGCGTTAATGTTTCCTGCCGAGTCGTTGGCCCTGACCGCGAAGGTGTAAACTCCGGACTGGGAGGGAGTGAACTGGCAGTTCACTGGTGACGTTCCCGTGCATGAGTATACTGTGGTGTTGGTCATGTCAATAACACTAACCACTGTAGTGTTCACTCCTGACGTGGCGTCAGTGACGGTCACGGGAACAGTGATCGCTTCTCCTGCTGTAGTGTACCATCTTCCGTTTATCTGGACCGCGTTGGTGACTGCACCGAACGAAACTGCAGGGGGCGTGTTGTCCACGGTAACGTTAATGGTTGAATCGCTTGACCATCCCGCCTGGTCCCCGGCGCTGAAGGTCAGGGAATACGCTCCGTCAGGCAGGCCTGAAAGGTTCCAGTGGAAGTTGCAGACTATGACTCCAGGCGCTGATCCAGATTTTGTACAACTTGTGGCCTGGCTAAAGTCTGTTGTCCCGTTTGGTGCCGAAACAGTCGCGCTTGATATGCTCGTGCCCGCGTCAGTCGCGTTCACGACCACCGTCACGTAGGAGGTGTACTGGTTGAACGCGCTGTTGTTCGCGGGAGTCTCCCACGCGATCACAGGCGGATTGTTGTCCACGTACACGGGCTGTACCCCGGTGGTGTCATTGTAGTTGCCTGCCTGGTCGGTTATGTTAAACTGGATTGCGTACATTCCGTCTGCAACACTTGCCGAGGCGAGCAGGCCCCTCCACACTCCCTGGGTCAGGTTTCCTGAGTACAGGCTCATTGCAGTCCACGGGGTCACGTTAACTCCGCTGCTCATCAGCGCAAAGTTGACGCCCGCGATTCCCGTGAAGTAGTCGGAGAAGTTACCGTACACGTAAGAGTTTCCTGTGATTATCCAGTTCGGAACGGTGGGGTATACTTGCCCCGCAAACTGCGGGTTCGTTAGGTCTATGTTGTACGTCCGGGTCTCTGAAACGTTCCACCAGCCCACCTGGTCAGAACAGTTCACGTACCAGTAGTGCGTTCCTTCTGCCAGTCCTGTGACTGACAGTGTTGTCGGGGTGTTGTTGGTCGCGGAGGTGTTTTGTGCTACTATCGCCCCGTCAACGTACAGGTAGCAGCTTCCTGGAACGGACATAGTGTCAGTAAAGTTGAATTGTACTGATAGGGTGGTGCTCGTGGTGTTGGTGTCGTTGACAGGAGATCCGGACATGAGGTTAACGATGGGAGGAGTAAGGTCAACTCTTATAACCTGACTGGCGGATTGCCCGATATTGCCCACGTTGTCAGTACAGTTAACGTAGTAGGTGTGCTCTCCTTCTGTCAGGCTTCCTGTGGAGTACACTGCGGGAGTGTTGTTCTGTTCTGTCCCTGAAGCAGTGCTCACCCCATCAACATACAGGACACACGATGCTGTCGGGGACAGAGCGTCAGTGAACGTGAAGTTAATCAGGTTGGCTGCGCTGGACGTGTTGTAGTAGTTTACTGGCGAGTTGATCGTGACCGTCGGAGGAGTCTGGTCAACGGTGATTGTTCTGATAGATGTGGTGTTAAAGTTTCCAGCAGCATCCGTACAGTTGACATAGTACTGGTGCTTTCCTTCTGAGAAGAGTTGGGAGATCCCTAAACTGGTTTGAGGCAGTGGAACTGTCCCTCCGTTACCTTGAGAGCCATCAACGTACACATAACAGGTCGCGTTTGGCGATAGGTTATCCGTTACGTTAATGGTTATGCTGTTAACCGCGGAGGAAGTGTTGTAGTTGTCAACTGGGCTCAGTTGCGCTACTGCGGGGGGAGTCCAGTCCACGTGGAAGGTTACTGTTTCTGAAATGTTCTGGTTCCCTGAACCTCCTAACACGTTGGAGACCGCGTTATCCCAACATGTTATGTTGAATGTGTAGTCGTTCTCTGATTTAGAAAGCGTGAACACTGTTGGCGTGTTGTTCAGGACACTCGTGTTAGAGTATATCACAGCACCGTTTTCGGTAACGTTACATGTGAGGTTGGACGCCAGAACATCAACCGCGGTAAAGTTGTACAGGACAGTTGAGGATGTGGTCCAAGAATCGTTGGCAGGAGCGGTGATTGTTATTGATGACGGGGGAGTGTTGTCAATTATTGCCGTCACGGTCGTGGTGTCATTATACGTTGTCCCGTTGGTAGCGTTGTACGTGAAAACCCTGGGACCGTCGGGCATTGTGGTGAGGTCGAGAACAACGCTCCAGTTCCCGCTCTGGTTAGTGCCTTCTGTGAGCGTCATTGCGATCCAATTGCCGCCAGTACCGTTTTGTATCTGGACGCTTGTCACTTCCTCTCCTGCGGTGGTCACAACAGTCGCGCTGAAGTTATACTGACAGTACATGCGCACGTTGTCCTGCGCAGGAGTGTTCAAGGTGACTTGGATCGCACTGGCTCCTATCTGGAGCAGAAGAACAGCACACAAAAGAGACAGAACCGTCCTGCCCAAAAAACTCATAAGAACTTCACCTGCGGTTATTACCTCCCGAAAGATATAAAAAGCTTGTGATTACCGTAACCACTTTTTCGTGGTTTCAGTGCGTTCGGCAATTGTTATATTCTTTTGAGGTTATAGAGAAGAGCATGCGTTTTGACCAGCTGAAGAAAAGGGCGTTATCCAAGCTTGAAAAAGCTGTGGCCGCTGGAGAGGCGGACGAGCCCGTGCTCCCGTACCTTGAGTTAATTAACAGACACCCAGACTACTTTACGAGCAGCTCGTGCTACGGGAGGACAATCTTCATACACATTGACAGGAGAAAGGACCTGTCAAGGTTTCTGGGAAAATGGCACAGAAAAATATCGTTCGAAGAGGCGTGGGAGACACTGCAGAATGTTGAGGGGAACGTCTGGTTCAGGTTCGACCCGCTCATACTGCACATCAGCTGCAGGAACATTGACGCAGCGAAAAAGGTTCTTGAAATAAAAACGAGCACAGGGTTCAAGAGGGGAGGAATATTCAGCATAAAGCCTGAAAGAGTTCAGATAGAGCTTGAGGGCACGGACATGCTCGCCGCACCAGTAAAATCAGGCAAAGAGATTCTGGTGTCTGAGGACTACTTTAAGACCCTCGTGGAAAAGGCGAACCAGAAGTTTGAGAGCAACGAGAGGAAGTGGAAGAAGTTCGGGTCAGCGTGGGAGGACTACTTTTCTATTCATACTTGAATCTGAGTATTCCGACTATGCCCCCGAACGCGCTTACTTTTTCTGATTCAGGGTTCTCGTGAGAGATTATGAGAACCTCTGCCCTTGTCTGTTCTGCCTTGTCAAGCAGGGGTTCTATCTCCTCTCTTTTGCTCATGAACAGGGAATCTGTGATGATAAGTTTTTCAATAGCCCCGTAGTCAAGCGCTTCCTCAATCTTTCCTATCCCGTAGACCGCGTTGTCCTTTGCCAGCGCGGCGGTGAATTCCTCCACCGCCCTCACTTCTTTTGCAGCTCTGGCGTTCTGAACGATCTTCTGAAATTCCTCTGATTTTATTACTTCAGAAACTCCTCTTGCCCCGATATCGTTGGAGGACACTATCCTGGCCCTCTTGGCAGTGTCCGGGTCGTCCTCTTTCATTCTCTTGTACAAGTCTTCCGGCCAGAATCCTGGGCCTGCGATCACCAGGAGGCCGTCCAGCCTCTTGAGCACCTCAAGCAGTTCAGAATACTTCTCTTTAGCCTTTTCAGGATAGTACTTCCCGGATGGGAAGGTGAAATGAGCTCTTTCCGAGAGCCCGAACGGCCGGATAGTGTGCACGTACGCTTCCCGATCGTCAAGGGTCACGACGTGAACGAGCTGCTTCTTCTCCTGAGCTTCCTTGAGTCTGTCAAGGTCATGTTTCTTCCAGACGTCTTTTTCCACGGATAGCTCGGATCCTGGGGAAACGTCTATTGAATGGTGCTCGCCTGCCTGGACGTACTCTTCGGGCTTTCCGGAAACTATCACCCCGAGAATCTTGAGGCTGTTCGTGCTGGGCCTGTATGCTACTCTCTCAACCCGCAGGGTAACCGTCACTGGCTTTCTTTCACTGGCCCCTGACTCGAACACCACCTTACGGGTGGTCCTCGCAGTGACAAGGTCTCCTGGTCGGATCACTTTTTCAAGGTGCCAGAGGTCGTCAGGATCCTCTGCCCTTAGTCTTATCCTGTTGTCCTTCCTGCCGAGCAACAGCATAATCTTTTTTAATCCCGGCCAGTTTATAACCAGTAGTGACAACCGGAGGTTGATGGAAAATGACCTTTGACAAGTTCGGCGTTGGATCGCTCGTGGCGGGACTCCTGTTAGTGCTTGGAATACTGCACTTTTGTTTCATGGCCCCTGCAGGAGGCTGGAGCGTTGCAGGCCTTTTGAACGCAGTGTTCGCCACTGTTACAGGCGGCCTCATACTGTTCGGACTGCTTCTGATTGTTATAGGCGTGCTGTTGCTCGTCTTGTAAAACCCCCTTCTTCTCAAAACCTTTCAATCTGATGGTGGTCTGGGTTGAGAATCGCGGTTATTGACAAGAAAAAATGCCAGCCGAAAAAGTGCGCTCACGAGTGCGAAAAGTACTGCCCCGGAGTCAGGATGGGTGACGAGACGGTCACGTTCGATCCTGAAACAGGGTACCCTGTAATAGACGAGAACCTCTGCACCGGATGCGGGATATGCGTTAAGAGATGCCCGTTTGGGGCCATAAGCATTATCAACCTTCCAGAGGCTGTGGGAAAACCCGTTCACCAGTACGGAAAGAATGGGTTCAGGCTCTTCGGGCTCCCTGTTCCTAGGAAAGGAATCGTTGGGATCATAGGACGTAACGGGACTGGGAAGACCACCCTGCTGAAGATCTTGTCAGGAACCCTTGTGCCCAACCTAGGTCACGAGAAACTAGAGTACTGGGGACCTGTCCTGGAAAAGTTCAAGAGGAGCGAGACAGGGAAGTACCTGGAACTTGTGGCGAACAAGAGGGCAAAACTGGCAGTAAAGCCTCAGGAAGTTGACATGATACCAAAGGTTTTCAAGGGGACTGTCAGGGACCTTATAGAAAAATATGATGAGACTGGTCAGGGCAGGGAGCTTGCGAAAGAACTCGGGCTCTCGGAATGCCTTGACACCCCAGTGTCCAGAGTGAGCGGAGGAGAACTACAAAGGGCCGCGATAGTGTCCACGATGTCCCGGGACGCGGAGTACTTCTTCTTTGACGAGCCAAGCTCTTTCCTTGACGTGAAGCAAAGGATAAAAATGGCGAGGCTCATCAGGGAACGCCTCGGGAACAAGCACGTTTTTGTCATAGAGCACGACCTTGCAGTGCTCGATTACCTCACAGACTATGTTCACATAGTCTACGGCAAGCCTGGAGCATACGGGATAGTCTCGGGACTCAAGCCGAGCAGGAGCGGGATAAACGAGTTCCTGGAAGGGTACCTGAAAGCAGAGAATGTTAGGATAAGAGAGTACGCTATAAGGTTTGAGGCAAGGCCCCCAGCGGACGCTTGGAAGGGAAAGGAGAGAATTCCTTACAATGGTTTCACCAAAACATTCCCAGGGTTCAGGCTTGAGGCCGAGCCAGGAGAACTGATAAAAGGAGAAGTCGTCGGAATACTCGGGCCTAACGGGATCGGGAAAACCACTTTCGTGAGAGTGCTTGCCGGAGAGGACAAGCCTGACTCAGGAGAGCCTGGGCTGTCAGAAACTGTTTCATACAAGCCACAGTACATAAGCATAGAGTACGAGGGGACCGTGAGAGAATGGGTTGCAGAACAGGATATTGACAGGGAATTTTTCAAGTCAGAATTGGAGCCGATAGTTAGAGACCTGTATGACAAAAGGATTACCGATCTTTCTGGCGGAGAAAAACAGAGGGTCATGACAGCCGTAGCCCTGGCCAGGAAAGCAGGGATAATGCTCTTGGACGAACCTTCAGCATACCTTGACATAGAACAGAGGCTCGTGATCGCGCAGAAGATAAAAAGGGCCAGCGAAAAGCGTGAGGCTACGTGCATGGTAGTGGACCATGACATCGTCTTCCAGGACTCTGTGGCTAACAGGATCCTGGTATTCCAGGGCACTCCTGGAAGAGAGGGTAAGGCCGGAAAGCCTGAGGGCATGGAGGAGGGAATGAACAGGTTCCTGGCAGAAATGCAGATAACCTTCCGCAGGGACATGGAAACCGGAAGACCGAGGGTTAACAAGCCAGGGTCACAGCTTGACAGGGAGCAGAAGAAAACCGGAAGATATTATTACACTGGATAATGCGTTTTGCATTGTTCCCACAGGCCCCTTTTACTTTACCGCAAGGACGTAGAATCCTTTTATCCTGCCCTTGCGCATCTCGTGTTCTGTTATAATAACCTGGCCCCAGTCCTTCAAGAGTTCAAGGAGCTCTTCCTTAGTGAAAAAGTGGTGCAGTTCTTTTATGCCCTTGCCGTATCCGTACTCTTCTGTCAAGAACGTTCCAGGTTCTACCTCCTCGCCCTTCCCGTATCTTGAGTCTCCCCTGCTCGGGACGTTGAAAAAGAACAGCCCTCCTTTTCTCAGGACCCTGTGCACTTCCCTGACAGCCTGTTCTATCTCTTTCTTCCTGGCGTGCGCGAGCGTGGTTATGCAGAGGACAGCGTCAAAGTGGTTGTCTGGGAAGGGTATTCTGATCATGCTGGAGTGCACCAGCTCGGCCTGCAGGCCCTTTTCCTCCAGCGCCCGCCGGCACATCCTGAGCGCGGTCTCAGAGAGCTCCTGTCCAGACACGTCAAAACCCTGTTCCAGAAGGTACAAGAGGTGCCTCCCGAACCCGCACCCGAGGTCAAGAATCCTTTTCACTCCCCTTTTTTTGAGCAGGGGCACTATGTCCCTGACCTGCTTCCTAGGGCCCTTCAGAGGCTCGGGGATTCCTTCTTTTTCAATCTTCTGGTAGTACTCTTCCCACACTTCTGTCATCAGGATCATATTGTGTTCAAGCTCATTAAAAACGGCATCAGCTCAGGGCCGGTCATTCGTCCCAGCCTGCCCTGGGAGCATGCTTTTTCCCCGAACTTTCTCACGGGCCCTGGGACGGTGATCCCTCCTGCTATCAGCAGGGGCACGGGATCGGACGAATGTGCTTTCAGCTCGCAGGGAGTCGAGTGGTCAGAGGTCACACAGATTAGAGTCCTCTTGAGAAGAGTTTTGGTCAGCAGGCTGCCGAAGAAGTGCTCGTCTATCCTCCTTATGCTTTCTGCCTTGCCAAGACAATCCCCATCGTGACCGTGCACGTCAGGCCCTTTCAGGTGAACGTACACGAAATCGTTTTCTTTCAGGGCCTGTTTTGCGAGACCAGCCCGCTTCTCGTATCCTTTGGGCGAATCGTCTGGCGCGAGTCGTTTGACTTTCATTCCAGCCAGCCGGGCTATGCCTATCTCCAGTGGCATGTCCGCGATCATAAAAAACCGTTTGCTGTACTCCATTGGCAGGGGCGTGATGTCAGGCAGCCGGTTCCCAGCATCCCTGCACAGGACAGTGTTCGCTGGAGGCAACCCTCTCTTTTCTCGTTCTCGGTTGAAGCGCGCGCGGGAAAGCACGCGGTACGCTTTTTCAGTGAACGCGTTAACTGCCTCGGCGGCTGGCACCGCGTCCTTGGACAGGGGCCTGCACTTTCTAACTTTCATCATGTAGCGGGGTCTGGCCACGGAGTAGTGGCCCCTCCGGTCGTAGGCAGGGTCAGTGTTGGTTATCTTGTCGGACAAGGGTCTGCCGTCCCTCCGGCGTATTACCAGGACCCCCCGGTGCCCTGCAGTCATCTTGAACCGGAGCGTGAACCCGGGGATTTTTATCTTGTTAAGCAGGACCTCTATTTCCCTAGCCTCTTTTTTTGCGATCTTCCTGCCAGCCCTCCTGTCAACCAGTTTGACACCGTCCTCCGAGCTTGCTATGTTGCACCTGAGCGCAAGCTCCCCCTCGTTTATCCTTATCCCCGCGCCCAGAGCCTCTAAGGGACCCCTACCGGTGTACTTTTCAGGAGGGTAACCGAGCAGGCTCATGACCGCAATGTCTGACTCTGGAGCAACTCCTGGCACGGGGTGTAGGAGTCCGACCCTGCCGATTGACGCAAGAAAGTCCAGCCTGGGCGTGTCAGCGTACTCTAGGGGAGTCATACCCCCTAGTGCCTTGACCGGCCTGTCTCCCGCGCCGTCCAGCACGACCAGCAGGACCTTCATCACAACACCCCAGGATTCAGAAGTTTTTAATAGTTTCCAGACCCCTTAGGTATGATGCTTTTCAGGAAGGGCAAGAAGCAGAGGACGCCCGGAGAGAAGAAAAGGCTTCCAAGGATACTCGGCGAGTCCAAGGAGGACATCTCAGGAAAGAGACTTAAGGTGGACAGGGTGGTCCTGTCCCCCAGGATATCGCAGCTCATCCCCATACTCAGAAAACGGCAGGAGAGATTAAGGAGCAGGGGACTGGAAGATCAGATATACCTGACGGGCAGGATAGAAAACAACAGGATAGTTGTGGAAAATATTGGCCTTATGCCAGCAAGGGATATTGAAAAGTACGCTAAGCGCAACGCGTTCAGAGGGGGAAGGCTCGTGAGCGAGAAGGGAGGTCTGCCCGAGAACACGGTGGGAATGCTTCATTCTCACGTGGACCAGGTGACCCCTGAACAGGTCCCGAAAGGAGCAGAGGAGGAATTCTGGAAAGAACCGGGCAAGAAAAGAGGGTACCGGAAGGCAATCCCTTCAGAGGCGGACGTGTTCCATATCACGAGTATTGCCGCGGCAAGAGAAAAGCAGACCAAGGTCATACTCATGTTTGACCCTGACACTGGAAAACTCGTGGCGTGGGCAGCCCATCCTGACGGTAGCGTGACCAGGATAGACAAGTTCACTCTCAGGCTGGGAAAACGCGGGAAGCACTAAACAACCTGCAGGGGCAGTCTCCTGCCCCTGGAGTCATACGCTCTGACGTTCTCCTCGGTGTACGGCCACCCGATCACCAGGTGCTCTCTTCCTGTCTTCGCGAACAGTCCCAGGTCAGCCTGACTAGGGACAGGGAGCCCGCGCGGGTGGGAGTGAAACGTCCCGACAGCGTCAGGATATATTGGCAGGTTGTGCAGTTGCATGTAAATGCTGTCCCGATAGTACTCCCCTGGAAGGAGGATAAAGTCCCTGACAACGTCCTTGCCTAACAGTATTCCCCCAATCTCGTTCGGGTACGCTTGCCTGCACAGTTCCAGGATCCTCTCCAGAACCTCTTTTTTTATTCTCATAAGACCATCCTCAGCCAGACGGGAAGTATTATCGCGCTCATGCAATTAATTCTTTCCGCCCGCGCGGACAGGCTCAGTAGGCCTATGCTTGTGCTGGCGAAGAACACGAGCAGGCCAAGCCA
>JAJSAI010000024.1 GCA_024274695.1 archaeon
AAGGAAATGATACAAAAGAACATAAGCATGCTGAAGGCCACCATAGCCTTCTTCGGTCCCGTGGTGGCGGGGATTGTTGTCACGCTTCACGAGATAGTCCAGGGAGCAATAGTCTCCGCAAAACAAGCCCTGCAGTCAGCAAGCCTTGAGTACAATGTTTTCTCCGGTCTCTCCAGTATCGGAGAAAAAACGATATCCGTGCAGGCCATGCAGGCGATAATAGGGATATACATTCTCCTGCTGAGCTTTGTCCTGATAAGGTACGTTACCCTGATAGAGAAGGGTGATGACACGACTGCGTTCGCGCAGAATCTCGCAAGATACATTCCCGTGGTTGTAATTGTTTTCATGCTGACCAGAATGGTCTCAAAAATTGTGATAGGAGGGTGAATGGAATGAAGGACGCAATCCTTGCAATGAAAACCATGCTTAGAGCAAAAAGAGGAGTTGAGGGACTCCGCCTGAAGTACGCCATAATACTGTTGGTGGCAGCAATAGCTATAGGGATGGCAGTATACGTGGCGACAACGATGTCTGGAGGAGTTCAGTCAGGAGTCAACCAAATCAATCAGACACTGGCAGAACAGCTGAACAAGAGCCTGAACATATCATGAGGCGGGGAATAGAAGGAACGCCGGTAAGAGTAATGCTGTCAGTATTCCTGATGGCAGTAGTTCTGGTGCTGGCGTTCTACGAGGTGAACGTCTTCAACGAGTTCAACGACAGAAGGCACTTCGTCCAGAGCGTGACCGCACTGGTTAACGGGATGAACTCTCTGGCGAAAGCAAGCGACCCAGGAAGCTTCATGATGGTAAAACTCAACATCCCAGCCAACGCCAGCATAGTCCTTGACAACCAGACAAACAAGATCATAGCAGTGTACGGCCAGGAGAAAACAGAATACAACGTCACAGGGCGGCTCTTGTGGAGGAGAGAGTACAAGGCAAGCATTGTACAAGTACAGCTATACTACGGCGATCCCGGGCAGGATAAAGAATCCGACCCCAACATCATCGCGTTCGTTCCAGAGTGACCTGAAAATGAAAGGGTTTATCTCTTGGCTGTCATCCAAAATGGCCGTGCTCCTGTTCGGAGTGGCCTTGTTCGCGGCCCTGACCAGCCTTTACACTGCATCCTACGAGTACCACAAGCAAGCTCTCATGGCAGGAGACCTTGCGCTAGTGAGAGAGACCATAAGGCTAATGCCAGAAAACGGGGTTCAGAACATTACCCTGAGCACCAGCCGAACAGTATCAGTCCAGGGCAGTCCCTGCAGGCTGAGGGTAGACCAGGCGGAGACCCTCCTGGACTGGGCAGAGTGCCAGAGCTCGGCAGAGTCATCCGATAAGGTGACAGTGATAAAAGAAGGGGGAGTGGTCAGGATTGATTGACGAGGACATTCCAGCACTAATACCCGTCGCGGTCATAATCACCGCCACATTCCTGGCGTTCACTCACGTGATAGTCTCCCAGGCAGTCAACTGGACGAGAGTACAGGAAAGCCTTGCACTCTACAACACTGCTGACTGGTGCTGGGAACAGCTTGGGGGAGAGTACCGCGGACAGCAGATACCAGTCCCTGAAGGATACTGTGCCGTGGTGGAAGACGCGGGAGGGAACAAGATCGCGGAAGCAGGAAACTGTCCCGGCAGAACAACCGTGTCTCTGCCCCTCCGCGTGAACGGGGGCATGGGGCGTCTGGAGGTAAGAAGGTGATGAAGGGCCAGCTGATGGTGGACGTGCTGATGATGGTGCTCGCGTTTTCGGTAATCCTCCTTGCGGTCACGGGCACAGAATCGTTTGACACGAGCATGCTCTCTTACAGGCATGATTATTCAGTGAACCAGAAGACCCTCGAAACCGTTCTGGCCATGAACGCCACGCTCAACGGAAAAACAGCGCGGGTGATAGACTTCCTGGTGACCGGAGAGAACCTGCAGGAGCTCTCCGACTACGTTAACGCGACCCTGTACCAACTCAACAAGGGCGAGAGAAACTACATCCTCTACTCCCCGGGAAGACTATGGGTCTACGACAAGCAACCCACAGTGTGCATGAAACAAGTCCCGGTAGCAAGGCTGGACTACGAGACAAACTCCGGCGGGAACGTTACTGTCTTGTACGGGAGCTGGCCCGCGTGGATGAAACTACCTGAAACCTGCTAAGGTGATAGCATGTTCGGGCTTGAAAAAATAGAGAAAATGGAAAAGCAGATAAAGGAGCTTCAGAGAAGAGTGGAGCTCTTGGAAGAAGAGGTGAAAATCCTCAGGAAGAAGGTAAGAAAATGAAGGGATACATGGTAACCCCCATAGTCTTCATAGCCCTCTTCATGATCGCGGCAGTGATATTCCTTAACCACATAACCCTCAGCGCAGAGTACGAGAAACAGTTCTCCTCAAGCCTTGTCTCCTCAAGAGCAGGTAACGAGTACTGGAAGAAAATGCTTGCGTGCACCGCCAGAGCTTACGAGACCATAAAAACAGAGTACTCCCCTGACAGGAGCGTTATGGAGCAGAGGATAGAACAGAGAATACTAGAGCACGACGAGCTCACGGCAGACGTGATACTGGAAAACGCTTCAGGCAAAGTGAAGGTGAGCGTGACCCCATTAAACTACAAGGTCACAGGCCGGGACCTCGAGTACGACTATACCGGGAGAACATACTCCGCCGTGCTCGGGATAGACTACACGTTCACAGGGTGAAAAAACATGAGGGTAAAAGACTCAGACGTACTGCTCTCGCTGGTGAGAAGCCCTCCAACAGAATACCCCTCGCTCAAGATCCTCGCCGCCCGCGCGGGAGTGTCCGACAAGACCATGGGAAAAATACTCAAGGGAAACAGGCTGGGAGAATTCAGGGTGTGCCTGAACTACCCTCTCCTCAGGATATTCACTATACTCGTCTACTGCGAGAGCAGCAGGCCGGTCCCGGAAGAAGAGTTCAAGGACCTTCCCTTCGTAGAAGAAGTTTACATTCCAGACTCTTTCAAGAACGAGTACTACATAAAAGCAAAGGTCCCGAAGTACAGCAGGATCTTCAGCGTGCTAAAGCACTTCAGGCAGTCTCTTGACATGGACTACTTTGTCACGAGCATAGCGTACGAGTACGCGTACGACAACCTAATGCCCCAGGACAGCAAGTACTTTGAAGTCGAGAGGGTGAGGCTGGGAGAAAAAGACTGGAGAATCCTCGCGTCACTGAACGAGAACGTTCTCAAAAAGCTCAGCAGAGTGTCCGAAGAGACAGGCATCCCAACGCAGACAGTCAGCTACCGGCTGAACAAGCTGAAAGAACAGAACGTCATACTCGGGTACCCCCTCCTCCCGGACATCCGGGCCATGGAAAAAGCAGGGCTTAGGACGTACATTTACCTCGCGAGAAGATGGGACCCTCTTGACTTCGGGGAGGAGGTCATCAACATCTCAATGCACAGGTTCCACGCTGGGTACAACCTCGGGGGAATAGCAATAGCCAGGAGCTCTGCGGTCCTAAAGAAAGGGCTCAGGGGATCCGACAAGGCAGTAGTATACAAGCTCAAGGGAGTGATAAGAGGCAACTGGATAGAGGGAGTGCTGGATGAAAGGTTTAAGGGAAGCTAATAGGGTCTTCGGGCTCGTTGGAGAAAAACTCCTACCGGACCTTTCAACCAGGACCCTCTCCGAAACTGCGGGAGAAAAGCTCACGCGAGCCCGTCTCAAGAAAATCGTGAAAACAACAGGGGCCCTGCGGGTTGTGACAAGCCTTGACCTCATGAAACTCCGGACGCACAACCTTTTCGTCTTCCTCTCTGCCAAGGACAAGAGCAGAAAATTCAACCTTTTCAACGAGTTATGCGCCCTTCCCTTCGCCGCGAGGGTCTCGTGCGTGTCAGGGTCTGACGTTGACTTCATAATCCTGTTCAGGGCGGCCAAGTACAAGCACTTGTCCCAAGTGGTCTACCCCTCTCTTAGAAGGTACAGGGAACTCGTGAGGATAAAAGGAGTTTACCTCGCCCACGTGCCGTCCTACGACCTCTTGTATGAGTATCCTCCTGATCCCGGGAGGCACGAGAGAACAGACCTTCTTGACTGGAAGATAATAAGCCAGATAAAAGAAGACGCGCTGAAGCCATTGAAAGAAATAGCGGACAACGTGGGTGTAAGCGAGCACACGGTAAGAGAAAGAATAAAGAGAATGAAGCAAAGGGGTATAATAAAAGGTTATATTATCGTGAAGGTGTGGGACAAGTTCCCTCCTGAACAGGTCCCCATAATGAGTATAATAGGGATCGCTGGGAAAGAAAAGAACCTGGATAGTGTCTTCAGGAGGGTTATGAACGCGCCCGCGTTCAAGCTGTTCGTATACCGTGTGTACGGTAAGTACAACTTCTTGGCAGGGTTCAGGGTTGGGAGCATGCTTGAACTGCAGTCTCTCCTGAAAAGCCTTTCAGGAGACGGGCTCAGGCTGCTTGATGTTTACATCTTGTTCGACAGAGCGTACCCGAACTGGGCGGAGTCAGTGGTTAATCACTGGGAACAAGAGAACAGGGCACTGCTTTAGTTGATGTTTTCATGTCACAGGAAACAAAAGAAAAGGAAGAGGGTTTATGCGGTCATTATCCTGGCTCTTCTTTCGTTCAAGAGTCCTGTAATGTCCTGCGGCGAGGACTGCTCCCATAACAGCTCGTAGTATCCTCTGAGCTCGGCTACCAGGGGAGGGTCCCTCGTTTCTATCCCACCGACAATGTTCCCTTCAAGGTCCTGCAGGCCCACTATGACAAGGCCGTCTGTTACCATCATCGAGGGCGCTGCTGACACCATCGCCCTCGTGTTCGCGTGCGCGAGCAGTGCCAGCGCTTCCGCGCCTGCGTTTTCCAGGCTCTCTGAAGGGAAAAGCACTCTGACTCTCCCGTTCTTTCTAGCCTTTTTTCCCAGGATCCTTAGGACATTAGGTTTCACCGCTTCTCTCACGGACTCTTCCTCTGAAAAGATCACGCTCACGTTCTCCGCTGACGCGATGCCCTCGCACAGCCTCTTCTTGAGTTCTCCCTTCCCCCAGAACACTGACGTTGGTCCCTTGCACGCATGCCTCTCCCGAGCATGATGGTCCAGCACGCTGAGGATCTTCTCCTGTTCCCTCCTCTTTTCTTCCACCAGCATCCTCTTCAGCTCGGCCATGCTGATGCAAGAGTACCTCTTAGGTCTCTCAAAACCAGATGACAGGATGCCCCTGTTCTCTAAGGCCTTGAGCACGCTGTAGACCTTGGTGACAGGGATCCCTGCCCTGCTGGCTATTTCTACAGCGGTGGCCTCTTCCCCGAACTCCAGACAGGCTGAAATGGCCTTGGACTCGTAGAGAGTGAACCCCACCCCCTGCAGTGTTTGCACGAGGTTCAAACTCTACACCTCCTTGAAGCCTTTTTCCCTCCGAGGAGTTTCCACCATGCACATTTAAATCTTTTCTGCAACAAGAGTAAACCGGGAAAAGGTTTTAACCCCTCCAGGTTCCCGACAATAATCGTGAAATCTGGTCAAAAACGTTGGTTGCCGTGAGCACCTTTTTATACTCCCTGCAGGATAACCTTTTCCCTGCAAGGAGGAGGATGGAAATGATACCAGACTTTTGGCCTTGAAAAAACAGGGGGGTGGGAAAGGATGGAGTCCTTCCCGGACTCCCCCTATAAAACCTCACGCTTGTTCTCGGGGATCTGTGATGAAAAGGAAGGATACTGATCTGAAGTCACGGTTCGCGCTCACGAACTACTGTTTCCTTATTGGCCTTCAGGAGACTGCGGAAGAATATAATGCTGTATCCCCTGAGCCAGTAGCCCTCGGGCCCGGCGGGCTGTGGGTTTCGGACAACACGCTCAGGTTTTTTGAGGACATGAAAGAATGGGTTGAGGAGAACTTTTCCAGCAGGAAGAAAATGAACCAGGTCTTCCTTGACTTGTGGGAGAGAATGGCTCGCTTCGCAAGACTTGATTTCCAGGATTACTCTGATTTCTTGGAAAGGTATTCCGGGCACGAGAAAAGCGTTGCCAGGATGCACGTGCTGGACTGGAGCGCCATGAAAGTCGCGGAAGAGAAGGATTACTTTGGGCTGGACCAGGCTTCTTTCCTCCTCGCGTCTAATCCTCCTGTGACCCTGACGTCCCAGGAGAGGGCCAGGATCTGGCTGGCCGTGAGAAAAGGGTGGTCCTGCGAGCAGCTTGGCAGGGCGTTCGGTTGGATGCGCAGGAGCCTGTTGGCAGAGGACATCGTGAAGGCCGGCGAGGCTGTCAAGAGCCTGGCCGCGGACTGGCGGCAGGTCAGGGACAACGCCCTTAAGAACCAGCAGTTCCTTGATTCCCTTCCGTTGTCCAGGAGGGAGAAGGATTTTTTGGCTAATTTGCAGCTTTTAAGGTATCTTGATTCAGGATACCACAAGCACGCTCTTACTGGCAGGTGCGGTGCAAAGAGAGTGCTCCAAGAGGTTGGAGACAGGTTGGGCCTGAAAAGAGAGGACGTGGTCAACCTGTTGCCAGACGAGGTGGCCCGTGAAAAAATTCCTGAAGACATTGAAAGCAGGAGGAAAGGAGAGTACGTGGTTTATAAACCTGGACGAGGTAACACTGTTTCCGTGATCTCAAGGGGGTCAAAAGAATGGGAAAAGTTTTCAAGGCCGGAATAGCATGTCCTGGGAGGGCTTCTGGAAGGATAGTCAAGTCCCCTGAAGAAAGGGGGATACTGGTCTTAGGAAAGGCTTTTCCTGACCTGGTTCTGAACCCGAGGGTGACAAAAGGCCTGATACTCAAGGAAGGAGGTCTGCTGTCCCATCCTGCCGTGCTCGCGAGAGAGCACAGGATCCCCTGCGTGGTGTGCCCTGATTTTGACCTGGACCACGGGATCGTGGAACTGGACGCGTTCCACGGAATAATAAGGGTACTGGAGGAAGAGTGAGGAAAAGTGCTGCGGTTTTTCACTTCTTCCTCTTCACAACGTAGGTTATGCTGTCCCTGGCGATCTCCTTGACAGGGGACTCTAGAACGTCTCTTGTGTTCCTCTCGAACGCTTCTAGGGCCTCTTTCATGAACTCTTCCATCTTCTTTTCGGCGTAGGCCACGCTCCCGTACTCGACGAACTTTTCTGCCACCCACTCAACTTCCTCGTCTGTCTTGGCTTCTCTTGGCTTAGCGTATATTGCTTTCAGCCGCTCTAGCTCATTCGCGGGAGCGTTCTGGACAGCGTGCCATAGTATCAGGGTCTTGACTCCCTCGCGTATGTCGTTCCTAACGCTCTTCCCGAAGGTTTCAGGGTCTGACGTGACGTCAAGAATGTCGTCCTTCATCTGGAACGCTCTTCCCACGGGCCTTCCGTACTCTGCTATTTTTTCCACGGTCTCAGGGTCTGCTCCTGCTATTATTGCCCCCATCTGCATTGGCCCGTACACGGAATAATAAGCGCTCTTGGCCTCTATGGACTTGTAGTAGTCTTCTGGAGTGAACTTCGTGATGTCCTTGCTCTCGGTGAGCTTCATGTCAAGGTACTGTCCTTCCATGGTAACGAGCAGCATGTCATAAAATTTGTCAAGGTACCTTCTCTTGGTCTCTGGATCAAACTGGTCTGCGGCGTCAAACGCGATCCTCCACTGGATCATGTGAAGCGCGTCTCCAGCGTTGATAGCGTACTCTGGCCCGTACAGCACGTGCGCGCTTGGCTTGCCTCTCCTCAGGTCAGCCTGGTCGTACCAGTCGTCGTGCATTAGTATCCAGTCCTCCGAGGACTGCATTGCCGCGGCGGGCAGCACCGCTTTTTCCACGTCTCCCCCGTACAATTCGGTCCACAGGATCAGGTACGCGGGTCTCTTGTATTTTCCCCTCCTGTCCACGTAGTCCCTGACCATCTTGTAGTGTTCTTTTGGTTCCCTGTCAGGGAGGTACTCACAGATCTTGTTGTACACTTTGTCAGCGTGTTTGGCAGCGTATTCCACGAAATTCATTCAGACCATTCCTCCTTTTTTCAAACATCTCTTTCTATCAGGAACCTTGCGAATGCGTGAAGCATTTCTTTCGCCTCGTTCTCAGGGATGTCGTCCTTTATCTCTTCCCAAGCGCTTGACATTATTTCTCTTGCTTTTTGCTTGGCGTACTCCACGCTCCCGTACTTTTTGATGATCTCGATCGCTTCCCTGATCTTTTCCTTGTCCTTGGTATGCTCGTCAAGAATCTCTGTGAGCCTCTTCTTGTCCTCCGGGTTTGCCACTTGCAGGGTGTGAATGACCATCAGGCTCCTCTTGCCTTCTGTTATGTCAGATCCAATGTAGTCCGCGGTGAACTGTCCTTTGCCGCTCGTGGCGGTAAGGTTAAGGATATCATCCTGGATCTGGAACGCCACCCCCACTGCTTCAGCGTACCTTCCTGCTTTTTCCACGAGCGCGTCATCTGCTCCCGCGAGTATCGCGGCCAGCTTGGCGCTCAGTCTCGCGAGGGTTCCTGTCTTGAACGCACACATCTGCAGGTAGTTGGCCTCAGTGACGTGCTCTGAGTTCTTACTGTTCTTGTGCCAGTACAAGTCCATGGCCTGCCCAATGCTTATGTTTATCATTTCCTGGGCGTAAGTGTTATAGATCTTCAGCTTGGTCTGGTCATCCAGGTAATCCGCGTTCCTCAGGAGCACGATCAGGGGAAGGAAGTACATGGTGTTCCCAAAGTTTATGGCAATGTCTTCTCCGAAGAGAATGTGGGCTGCCGGCCTCCCTCTCCTGAGATCGCTCTTGTCCTCTATATCATCTATTACTATGGTCCCGTTGTGGATGAGTTCTGGGATCACGACAAAGTCCTTCACTTTTTCAGGATCTCCTCCAAGGGCTTCAACCAGCATCAGGAACAGGGCGGGCCTCCATCTTTTTCCTCCCCTGTCCAGGAAGTCCCACATGGGCTTTGCTATCGCCTCGTTCACTGCTTTTATGTCGTACTCGTACCTGGGTTTTCCGCACAGGAACTCAAGCTTTTCCTCATCGTACTCTCTGGGAGCATACTTTTCAAGCATCTTGTCTATTTCAGGCTTTTTTGCCTTGAGCACGTTTATTATTTCCTTTGGGTCCATCCAGTGAACACCTCTTGCTGGGTAAAAACTCTTTACGTTGACTATAAAAACATTTCCACGGCAACCGACGTTTTTTCAGGCTTTTCTCCTGAGTCTCTTGCAGGCGAAGTCAGGGTCAAGGCTTGCCAGGAAAGGGCCCAGCCTGGGGCCCCTGTCAGCGCCCAGTAAAAGCCTGTAGGCTGTTCTGAAGACCTCTCTCGCGCTCGCCCCTTCCTCTTCAGCGTACTCTCTGATCTTCTCTTGTAGGAGTGTGCCGTCAGCCCCTTTTTCCACGAGGTCCGCTATCCTTTCCAGCACCCTTGCTTCTTTCTCGGGCACGCTCACGCTAGGCAGTTCCTCCAGGACCTTGAACCTGAACTGTTCCGGCGCTACCTCGTTAACCCAGTTCCACGCTCTCTCAAGCCTTTCGGCCGCAAGCTTTCTGGACTCTTCCCCCGCGTCCTTCAGGTGCCCTGTCCTGCGCGTGAGTATCTCCAGGGCCCTTTCCTTGTTCCCGAGCGCCACCTGGATTATGTTAACGCAGACCGAGAACGGGACCCTCACAGGCTTTTCTTCAGGCAGTCTTATCACCGCGAGGGAGTACCTTCTCCTCTCGTTATCATCCCCTTCTCCTGAGAAGAACGCTTCTTCCGCCTCGTCAAAATAGTTGTACGCGTTCAAGATGTCCTGGTCCAACGGCACTTCCAGGGCCTTGTTTATCTTCATGGTGTACAAGTACCTGAGCACCGCGGGCTCAAAGTACCTGAGGAGCTGCGAGACAGAAACCACGTTCCCAGCGCTGGAACTCATCTTCCCTTTCGCGCCCTTCAGGTAAATGAACTCGTACACTGGGCTTATGGGGGGCTCGTGCCCGAAGATCTCTCTTGCTATGAGCACTCCTGTATCCCAGCTCCCCCCTGCAGCGTGGTGGTCTTTTCCCGCTGACTCAAAGTCAACATCATAGTGCGTCCACCTCATGGGCCAGTCAACACGCCACTTCAGCTTTACTATCCCCTTTTTCCTGAAGTCAAACTCTTCCGAGTGCCCGCAAGCGCACGAGTACCTTATTCTGTACTCTCCGAGGTACTCTTGTTCCTGCACCTCTTTCCCGCACCTGCTGCAGTACACTACTGTGGGCATCCAGTCCGGAGGGTGGGGTTCTGACCTGAACCTGTTCAGGATATCCCTTATCCTGTTTCTGTTCTTGAGCGCGGTCTTCACCTCCTCAGCGAACCTGCACTCCACGTACTCCTCGGTCATGCGGACAACGCTTGCCACTATCCCCATTCTCTCAAGCTCTTCCAGCAAGGGCTCCTCGTAGTGCTCTGCGTAAGACTCGTGGCACCCGTGAGGATCTGGCACGCGGGACAACGGCATTCCAATGTATTCCCCGTACTCTTTCGGGACGCCCTTCGGGACCTTCCTGAACCTGTCGTAGTCGTCGAACACGAACTGGTGGACCGCGTTCACCCCTTTTTCTATGAGCGCCCGGTACACCAGGTCCTGGGTCATTATCTCTCTGAAGTTCCCCGCGTGCACGATCCCAGAAGGACTTATCCCGGACTCCACAAGGTACTTCTCTTTTTCTTTCCTCCGGATGACCTGTTCAGCGTACTTGTCAGCCCAGTGCATAAGAATCACTTTCTCCTTTTTTCTGACTTTTCAAGCTCTGCCTCAAGCTGCCCGAGCTTTTTGTCCAGCTCGAAGTTCAAGAGCACCAGCGCGTCGTTCCTTTTGACCTCCCGCAGGCTCGGGTTCACTGCAATGCTCTTCATCTGATTGTACAAGGACTTTATTTCTTCAAGCAGCTTCTCTTCTTGAGGGGTCATGCCTCCCCTGAACTTTATTCTTTCCACTGCCGCGTGAATCCTGTCCAGGTTCTCGTTGATCGCCTCCTGCAAGGGCTCCTCGTGAATCCTGCGGTATGCTCTGTCCACTGCCTGCGATTCAGAGGCCGCTCTTGCTCTCCTCCTGGAGACCTCAAGATCTTTTTTCAGGATCCTAAGCTTCCTTTTGGGCATGGTAACCATTACTCAGAACAAGTTAAAAAACTGGCGGGCCCAGGGGGATCCGAAAGGGGAGACACCTGCGGTTTCTCCCTCTACCCTCTTCCCTTTTTGGTTGGAATGAGAAATTGAAGGGAATAGGATAATCGGGGAATACCAAAAGGGCGTTGCCCTTTTGGATCATCTAGGAACCTTTGGTTCCTGGTATGGAACAGTAGATGCCCCTTACCGGTTCGGATGGGTTGATAAGGGCGGGGAAGGCGCCCTTATAGCGGGCCCAGGGGGATTCGAACCCCCGACACCCAGGTTAAGAGCCTGGTGCTCTAGCCAGACTGAGCTATGGGCCCAGTAGGACTCCGCGCATACTTTTTATTCCAGCTTGTTTTAAAAAGGTTGCTGGAAGTGGCTGCCTATGGCAAGGGTTACCGTCCTGCGGCTGGGGCACAGGCGGGAGAGGGACAAGAGGATATCCACGCACGTGGGCCTTGTCGCGAGAGCGTTCGGGGCCAGCGAGATAGTGTACTCAGGAGAAGAGGACGCAAGGCTTTTGGAGAGCGTGAACAGTGTTGCCCTGGAGTGGGGCGGGCCGTTCAAAGCCGCGTACCAGAAGGAATGGAAGAGGTTTATGAAAAACTTTCAGGGGATAAAGGTTCACTTGACAATGTACGGGATTCCTTTCCAGGAGAAACTTCCTGAGATAAGGTCTGCGGGGAAGGACGTGCTCGTGGTGGTCGGAGGAGAGAAAGTGCCTCCCGAGGCGTACCATCTCGCGGACTACAATCTCGCGGTCACGAGCCAGCCGCATTCTGAAGTCGCTGCCCTCGCGGTCTTCTTGTACGAGTACCACGAGCACAGGGAGCCTGTTTTCAAGAGCCCACGCAAGATGATAGTCCCTCAGGAGAGGGGAAAGAAGGTTATTGAGAAAAACGGTTAAATACCTGTTGATCGGAAAAGAGTATGATGCCCAAGCTCAACCTGAACGATCCCCTGGTAAAGGAGTTCATTTCTACTCACGCCGGAGAACAAGGTTACCTGGTTCTCAAGGCCATTGGAAAGGGCAAGACAGACGAGCAGATCTCCAGAAAGCTCAAGATCCGGGTGAACGACGTCAGGTCAATTCTCAACACTCTGCACTACATGGGCGTGATAACCTACACCAAGGTCAGGGACAGGCCGAACTGGTACACGTACACCTGGTTCCTCCGGGAGGAAAGGATAATAGAACTCCTGCGCGAAAGGTACGAGGAGGAACTGAAAAAACTGGAGGAAAAGCTTGCTTTTGAGAACACGTACACCTTCTTCAGGTGCGGTAACAAGTGCGAGAAACTTCCTTTCGAGCTCGCGTTCGAGTACGATTTCAAGTGTCCTGAGTGTGGGTCTCCCCTGAAAGAGTATGATAACACTCCTGACAAGAGGAAGATAAGAAGGAAAATGAACATGATAAGCAACCTTCTTTCAAGCATTCAGGACAACGGTTTCGGGAAGAGAAAGTCTGCGGGAAAGAAAAAGAAAGCGCGCTAGAGGATTTCCCTTATCCTGTGCACTTTTATTCCTTTCTTTGTTATCTCAAGCGGGTGCACGCTGGTGTCGTGCAGCACGCCCCTCATTTTCCTCACGCTTATTCCCCTTATCACCGTTGAGTCCTTCTGGATGAAGTGAAGTAATATCACCCCGTCCAGCACGAACTCCTCAACCCCGAAAGAAGAAATGTTAGGACTGTTGTCAGGAATTTCGGATATCAGCAGGCCCGTCACTCCCGCGTTCCTGAGAACGTGCCTGAGCTCTATGAGGCTTTTCCTGAAATTGTACTTTGACTCAAAGAACTGGCCCAGCACGCTCAAAGAATCCAGGACAAGCCTGCCAGCTCCCAGCTTGTCAATGTTGTCCTCCAGGTCTGACAGGAACGCCTCGAACCTGTACAACTCGCTCTTGATTATGTTGAACTGTCCGGAGTTCACCCTGTCCTCAAGCTTCCAGTTGAAGACCGACAGGGTGTCAAGCAGGTCTCTCTTGTCAAGCTCGAACGTGTAGTAGATTCCAGGGTCTCTTGAGCGGTACAAGAACTCTGACGCCAGGAGCACTTTTCCCGCTCCGCAGGGGCCTGACAAGAGTATGCCTGCTCCCTTGGGCATGCCCTCAGGGAGCACTGCATCCATCCCCTGTATCCCCGGGTCTATTCTTCCGACAGCCATCCTCTAAAGAGAAAGAACCGAGAGTATTATAACCTTTCGGGTGGCGGGAAAAAACAAAAAGAGGATGAGAGGACTCTTTCCCCTCACGGAAAAGGTTTTCAGCTGCACTGTCCGCTTATCTTTCCTGTTTCTACTTTTGTGAGTCCTGAAACAGTTGTCGTGTACGTTATGTTGAGCTCTGCTGTGAACGCGGTCGCTCCGGTGGGGCAGATGTTGGAGTCAGACAGTGTTACCGTCGCATCGCTTCCCACGCCGAGGTTGGTTACTACCTCGCTTGCTGTTGATGCTGTGCCGTCTATTGTCACCAGGCTCACGTTAATGTTCCTTAGGGGCTCTCCTGCAACGTTCTGCAGGTACACTGACAGGCTCCCTGATGTTGCAGAGTAGTCACTCACTGCTATTCCTCCGCTGAACCCGCTGATTCCTCCTGTCGTGGTCCCGAACACTCCTGACTGCCACAGGACAATCCCGACGATTATCACGATCAGGATTGCCCACCCGTAGGTCATCAGGTATTCCATTGCTCCTTGTCCTTTCCTCATGCTATCACCTTAAACATGTTTTGTTTGGATGAAGAAGGAAAACCTGGTTTTTAAAGCTTTTTGTCAGGCGAAAAAGGATTTTAGCACGTTGCTGATGCCAGCTTCCGCGATCGTGTACACTAGCAGGGTCACGAAAACGAATACCGGAACGTCCGCGAGCCCTGCTTTCTCTTCTCCTTCTCTCAGGACTCCTAGGAGGATGGCGCCGAAGACAGCGGCTATCGTGAGTATCAGGTACGCGAAGAGCTTTAGGAAGCCGATGTCCACTGCAGGAGCCTGCAGCAGTGTTGGCGCGGTTCCCTTCAGGCCCGCGGGCGCGGTTATGGCCAGCCCTTGGCTTATCTGCCCAGCGCCTATTTCTGTCCTGATCCCGGTTGTTATGCTCACGAAGTTCACGCTCACCGCGAACAGGACAGGGGCTGCTATGAGCACGGCCATTATCACGAATACCACGTACATCCCGACGTTAGACCTTATTTCCTCTTCTATCACTTCTCCCATGCGCAGGTCGTGTGCAGTCTGGTTCAACAGCCCTGAAAGCTCTCCCCCTGACTTCATCCCCTCTGTTAGCAGGCCTATGACCCGTTTCACTCTCTTGGACCTGACCCTGGAAGCGAACTTTTCAAGAGTGTCCTCAACAGGTTCTCCTGTTATCGCCTCTTCTCCCATTCTCTTTATCTCATCGCTGAGCACGCCGAACTCGGGTCTTGCTGACAGGAACAGGGCCTTGTCAGGAGTCATTCCCGCGGTAAGGTTCGCTGCGATAAGCTGGAGGGCGTCAGGCAGGTGCTCTTCTATCTGCTTGGTCCTCTGTTCTACCGCGAAGTCAAGCAGGAAAAAGAAGACCCCGTACGCTGTCGCCGAGAATATCAGGAAGAATATTGCTTCCGCGAGCACGGGAACCTTCAGCATTATCCCGAGCAGGAGGGTGAGCACGAGCCCGATGCCCATGGAGTATGATAACGCAAACCCTGTCCACACTTCAGGGTCCATTTTAAGCCCGGCGTAGGACAGCATTTCACCTATTTTTTTAACATGATTTTCCGGGACCAGCCGGGCGAAGGTCATGTAAATTCTTTCCATGGTGTTCATTTTCAAGCATCCTCCTTCAGAAGTTCACCACCGGCCTCTTGTTCTTTATGAATTTTATGAAGAACACCTGGAACACCACGAACAGCACTATTGCTGCGGTGAGGGTGAAATTGCTGATCTTTATGGCCGCGAAGGACCCGAGCACCAGGAAAAGGGATATGCCCATGGTCGGGAAGACTACCGTGAGCAGCATGTACATCAGCGTCCACGGGCTGAGTTCTTTCCCGAACTTCCTGAGCCGGGTTATCTCGTCCGCGGTGAACTCCTGCACTAGCTCCTCCAGGGTCTCTCCAATGTCTGCTCCTGTTTTCACGGCGTTGTTAATCTGCCATATCGCCCTGCGCAGGTAGGTTGAAGGGTTCCTCATGGCCATGTGCTCCAGCGCTTCAGACTGGCTCACTCCCGCGTTTATCTCGGCAGCGGTTATCCTGAACTCCTTTGATATCACCCCGTACTCCGCCTCGCTTATTGACACGAAGGATGTATACAATGGGATCCCTGACTTGACTTGTATCAGCATGTGCCTGAGCGCGAACAGCAGGTCCCTGTTTATCTCTCCCACCTTCCTCCTAAGGAGCAGGGAGGGGTAAGAGAGTGTCTGCCAGCCTATGAACCCGGCGAACAATAGCGCGAGACAGTAACTGGTCCAGTCCATCGGAGATCTTATGGACAGCGAGATAAGGTATAGCACCAGGAGCATTAGCACGAAAGAGTACGCCGTGCTGAGTATTGTTACGCTCATGTACTCTTCTGGCTCTACCCCCGCGTCTATCTGCACTAGCTCTGCTTTGAGCGATGGCTTGAGCCCAACCAGTTTCCTGCCGATGCCCTGGAGGGGTCTTGACAGCCTAACGGCAGTCTTCATGCTCATCGGCAGCAGGGGGACTCTCTTTATCATTTCAGGTCACTAATGTCCTTGTTTTTGTCAACCGCATCAAGCACGATGTCCTTGTCCTTGTAATAGTTCGCCATGACAAGGCCCACGTCGTGGATGTCGTTGATCCTCTTGTCAACCATCCACTTTAGTATCCTCTTCTTTTCCGCGAGATCATCTTCCAGTTCTCTTTCTGTCATTCCCGTGAGCAGGCCTATCTCGCTCCACAGCCTCAGGCTCGTCTTCTCTTGCACGAACCTGTCCTCTCTCGGCTTCCACCGGTACAGCACCCTGAAGCTCACTCCCGCTTCTGACTCTCTTCCGCCGACAGGAACGACTTCAGCGACTTCAAACGTTCTCCTGATGCCCAGCCTCCTGTGCCTGTACTGGACTAGCACGAGGTGGAGCGCTTCAAGCAGGCTTTCAGGAATGTTTATGGGGGGAGTGATGAGCCGTCTCCTGGCCTCGTCAGCCCTGTCTGCGTGCAATGTAGAGTACACGGAGTGCCCTGTGTGCATTGCTTCAAACAGCACCTCCGCCTCTCTCTGCCTTCTTATCTCTCCGACGATCATACGGTCCGGCCTCATCCTGAGAGAGTTCACCATCAGGTCAAGCATGCTCACCTCCCCCTTGCCCTCTGGATTGGGTTCTCTGGTTGTCAGGGGGATCCAGTGCAGGTATTTCGGGAGGGAGAGTTCTCTCGTGTCTTCTATGCTTATGATCCTGTGGTTCGGCTGTATGAAGGGAGTGATCGCGTTAAGAGTGCTTGTCTTCCCGGAGCCCGTGCCTCCTGCTATGAGCACGTTAAGCTCGTACTGCACGGCCGTCCACACCAGGGAGGCAATGTCCTCGCTCATGGTGTTGATGGCGATGAAGTCAGTTACCGTCCAAGGTTTCCGGGCGAACTTCCTGATTGTTATGGTGTTACCCTTTGTTGATATGGGGAACAGGGTCGAGTTGACCCTGTCTCCTGTGATAAGGTGCGCGTCCATCAGCGGCTCTAGGACGGTAACCTGCCTGCCTACTCTCCGTCCTATGAGGTTAGCGTAGTCAAGAATCTTTTCTTCCGAGGGGACTCTTAGGTTGGTTTTGAGCCACCCGTACTTCCGGTGGTAGACCCACACGGGCTCCACAGAATTGTTTATCACCACTTCCTCCAGGGCGTCGTCGTTCAATGGGATCTCTATGTCTCCCAGCCCGAACATCTCGTTGACGAGAAGTCCTGACAGCATCCTCTTCTCTTTCTCGTTTATTCCAGGGATCTCTCTTTCCAGGATCCGCATCGCGTTTTCCTTGAACCTTGCCTCAAGCTTTAACGCCACCCGCGGGTCCAGGATCTCGTGCATTTCTATTTTGGTCTCGCGGATCAGGCTGACTTTTATCTTGTCAAGCAGCGCGCGCGTCGCGGGTTTTATCTCAGGAGTCGTGACAACGTAAAGGGGAGTGAACTCTTTTCCTTTGACTATTCTTATGAGCGCTGGGTAGTCCCTGGCGTTAACCTCGTACTCTTCAACCACGATCTCTTTTGAAGCCATTCACACCACCAAGTATGCCAGTATCACTGCCGCGGTCAGCGCCGCGAGCACCACGTAGACTATCTTCCTTTCAGGGGAAACGCTTTTCTTGTGGAACGCCTTCTTCGCTTCCTCGTACTCGCTCCTGGCTCTTTCTACCGCACTCTCGCTCTGTTTTATTATCTTGTGAACGCGCCTTATGGTATCGTTCTGCTCGTCAAGCCTGCGCTTCAGGATCTTCTGTTTCTCCTTAAGCTCCTGTATGGCTGTTCTCTTCTTGAGCGCGTTCCTGGCCTGTTTCTCGGTTTCGTAGGACGCGAGCACTCTTTCAAGGATCTCCTGTTCCCTTGACTGGAGCGCCTTTATCTTCTCCCCAACTTCTCCTACTTCCGGAACCTCTTCTTCTATCGCTTTTATTTCTCTTGTCACGTCGTCCAAGAGCTTGTGCAGTCTTTCAAGTTCCTGCTCTGTTTTCTTGTCCCACTCTCCTTCAGGGAGTTCCGCAAGCCTTTTCTCAAGTTCCTTCTTCTTTTCCAGCACTCTCCTGAGGTCCTGGGAGACCTCTTTCTCGTATGATACCCATGCCTGCAGGTCCTCTGCCTTTGCCTTCAGTATCTTTGCCTTTGCGCCCCTTGCTTTCCTGAGGTCTTTCTTGACCTGCTTGAGCTCCTGCTTCATCTCGGATATTACCCTCAGGGACTCTCTGATCATTTCCTCCTCGCGGTCAAGCCTGCCGAGTTTTTCAAGAACCTCTGACTTTTCCCTGAGACCGAGGAACTCTCTGATGGCCTGTTCAATCTCCTCCTTTTTCTTAAGCAGGGCCGCATGCTTTCTGACCTTCTTCTCGTACTTCTTGAGTCCTGCGAGCTCCTCCCTGACAGCGTCAAGTTCCTGCAGGAGTCTTTCAAGTTCAATGTCTGGCTCTGGCCCGAGCTTTTCCAGTTCCCTGTTTATGCTCTCGTACGCTCTCGCAATCTTTTCGGCCTTTTTCTTGAGTCCCGCGAGTTCCTTCCTCATCCTGCGAAGTTCTTTGAGCATTCTGATGTACTCTTTCTTCTTCTGCTTGACAAGGGCCTTCTGCTCCCTTGCCCTGCGCACCCGCGCTCTCTTCTCCTTCTCCTCAACTGTTATGGTCTCCTCTTCAGAGGGCAGCATTATCACCGGGCTCAGCATCGGGGCGGCGGGGTAGACTATTTTCACGAGCCCCTTCTCCTCCAGGACCTCAGCCCATTCCTCAACAACGCTGGGCGGGAGTCCGAGGGCCATTGCAGCGTTCACGCTGGTTATCTTCTTGTTCTTCTGCACGAGCTCGTACAGCTCGTCTATCTTGGTCCTGATCTCTTTTCTTACAGGGATCTTACCACCCTCAGATTAGTCCCCTTAAACGCAGCGAATCCGGGGACATCGTGAGCGATCACATTATCCCCTGTGACGTTCACAGTAATCAGGAAAACTTTGTTGTTTAAAAAAGTGGCTGACCCGCTCGCCCGCGGCTTTTCTCCTGAGAAATCCGTCGTGCCCGACAGGTAGTAGTAGTCATAGGAGGAATCATTCCCGTTATCGCAGACTATCAGGTAGTACGTCACTCCCCCGAGCACAATGCTCCCGTAGTGCTTTGCCAGGCCGAAAGAAGAGGGGTAGTCAGGTTCTGTGTACCCAGGGTTTGACGTGCTGGAAGTGCTTCCCAGGGTCCTGGGCCCGCTCAGCACCAGTTCTCCCGGGGTACCGAAGGTCTGGTTTACAGTGATCTCGCCGGAGTATCCTGAATAGTCTACGGTCAGTTCCGTCTGCGAATAGTTTACTACTATCCTGCCGTCAGGATAGGTCAGGTTCAGTTGGCATGATCCGGAGACCAGCGCGTTGTACTGGCATCCTCCAGAGTTGATGATGATCCTCTTGCCAGAGCCTTCCGTGCAGTCCTCTGACAGAGAGCAGGACACGCTGCCCGTCCGGTACGAGTAGTTCAGGAAGCCTGAGATCCTGATGACCCTGCTTGAAAAGTTTGACTGGTAAGAAGAGTTCTCGGACCACAGGAAAAGAGTTCCGGTGGAGCCCAGCTGGCCTGTGTCGGGAGTGGCGTTCGCGCCGATCTCCTGGTACCCTCTCGTGATGTCCTGCTGGAGCAACAGCATTATCCTGGTAGCGTTCCTGTCTGACAGGGTTTCTGTGACAGTGCAGGCTCCTCGCCCGCATTCCCAGGACACGCGCGAGAGTGTCCTCAGGTCCTGGGAGACTGACTCTCCTATCCTGCTCAAGCTAGCTCCAGAAACCGGCTTCCATGACTGTGTTTCGGTCATGCTCATGAGGAGGTACAGCATTGTGACTGACAAGAGCACCAGCATTGCGGCCATTATGGAGTACACGAACCCCCTACCACGAAAAGACCTTGACGGTTCCAACATAATCACCGTAAGCGAATGTCACTGTTGCGGTGGCCACGGTGTCCGTAGGCCCCGGCCACCTGTTAGCGGGCCAACTCGCCCGCACGCTCCCCACTTGGCCCGTCTCGTTGTAAACCCTGACCTCAGCGCTCAGGGCAGTCTGGCTTCCTCCAACGTTCCTGAGCAAGCTCCTTAGCCTGCTCCTGGCCCTGTTGACTCTCCCGTCCAGGACGCTTGACACCACGTCCTGGAACAGGGGGTGGTGTTTCACTGTTCCCGCCACGCTCTCCAGGTAATAGTGCTGATCGTACTGGTACAGTCTGGAGTACGGCATGTTCTCGGTCAGCGCGGTCAGTACAGTGAACGCCGCCACCACCAGCAGCAGCGCGACCACAGCGTCAGCCGAGAACACAAAACCCTTTAGTACCATACTCTCAGCCTCATGGTGACCGTTTCCCCTTCAAGCACTCCCTTCCTCTCGCTCGTGACCGTAGGAGAGCCTTCCCTCGCGGGAAGCCCGTTGGTCTTGTTCAACACCACCCCAGAAACCTGGACCACGTTCCCAAGGCCGTCTGTGACAGACAACTCGTACCCAGACCAGATGTTGTACTCTCCTGTCAGGTTAGTGCTGTTGAACAACAGGACAAGCCTGTCCCTGTTGAACACGCTGTCAGAACTTGTGTTATGATAAATCATGTTAATAGCGTGGTACGCTTCTCTCTCCAGCAGGGAGTATGCCGCGGACGCGGAGTACCTGTAGCTGAGGCTGTCAATCGCATAGTACGCGATTCCCAGCATTACGAAGAACAGGGCGAGGGACGCTACCAGATCAGAACTGAACACCTGCCCCCTCATTTTACTATCACCCTGCCCCCCTGGTTTTCCACGGTCTGGTTGCCCCCGTAGTTCCAGCCAAGCACTTCAACGTTCCCAGTGCACAAGGGGCTTGACGCGAACATCTCCCCTGACTCAACAGTAACTGTCTTCTGCTCAGGAGAAAAGAACACAGTGTAGTTCAGGCCAGCGATCTTTTCCGGCAGGAAGAAAACACTCTGGTACCCCGGCAGGGATACTGCAGCAGTGTTTATCTCCATCGCGATCGCGTCAGCCTGCTTCTGCAGTTCCTCCTGCCTCCAGGCTGTCTTGAACTCAGCCTGTTTGGCCAGGAAGAACCCTGAGTATATTGTAAGCACTAGGAGCAAGAACATGGCAATGTACAGGAACTCCAGGCTCACCTGCGCTTTATTCACCCGGACACCACCATGGGCACTGTCTCAACGTACGACTGTCTTATCATGGCTCCCACTGGCTTGTCAGCAGTCAGGTTGAACAAGTTTCCTGGGTCATAGCCTGCCACCACCTGGTACCTGGAAACGTTGTACGTGCTGCTCCCAACGGTCACAGTAGTATTGTCCTGCAGCCCCAGTATCATGTAGTAGAACCCGCTGTACTGCAGGGGGAACATGAGCCTCTTTGAGGTCCCTGACGGCAGCACGAGCGGTGATGTTCCGTCAGCATACCATGCTATAACAGACCCTGCCAGGGGAGAGTCTGAGATAACCTCAACCGAGGCGAACGGGTTGTCCGGGAAGGACGCGGTCACCCCGCAGGCGGTGGTGAGAGTGTCAATATCCGTGGTAAAGCTTCCCTTGGCAGGGATTACGGTGTTGTACCTGCATTCTATGTTCTGGCAGACAGAGTACCCGCTCCCGAGATCCTGGCACTCTCCGTAGTTTGCTGGCCTGACTATCAGCGTCACGTTGGCGTTCCCGAGAGGAGAGGACAAGAGGATGTTAGACCCCCACTTCTCGTACAACGGGGCGTACGCGTGCGTGAACAGGGACTCTTCAGAGTATATCACCGCGTTCTCCCCGTCGGGCTTCGCGTACGCGTGGCCCGAACCAGAGTACTCTATCTCAACAAGACCGTTTGTCACGGCAACGTACCTGCTGACACTGCCGTTGTCCGCGAGGGCTCCCGAGTAAGTGCTCCTCTGGCCCCCGTTGGAGTAGTACGACGTGATCGTGTACGCTCCCCCCTGGTCCGCTGAAAGCAGGTAGTAGTCTGACGCGTACCCTGAAGCGTACCACTTCTTTCCTGAAGAAACATAGCCCATGGTGAAGGACTGCCATATGGGCGCCAGGGAAAGCGCGACACTATTGTTACACTCTACCACTATCTTCCGCGGGTAATAACTCCATCCCGCGAAGGAGCTCACCTGCAGTGCCGTGACCCCTGAAACCGTTGCCGTGGTGGTGGCAGGAGTTCCCCCGGACGACCTGTACGCGGTTATGTTGCAGGACGCGGTCCCGTTGGCAGGGGCTAGCACCAGCACCGTGCTCCCGCTCTCGGCAGTAGCGTAAATCGTCTTCCCCGTAGAGAGAGTTCCCGATTCTGCCGGCGCGGCCCTTACCTCAAACGCCTTCTCTGCCTGCAGGTTCCACACCTGGTCTGCCACGCGCACGGTCCAGTTGCCCGTGGGATCATCGGTCGTGATATTGTATGATCCGAGGAACCTCGTCTGGTTTGAGACAAAGTGCTGTTTTTGTGTTCCTGAAGAGTCCACAAGGTAGAGGTCGTACGTTGAAGTCCCGTTGGTCATGTTAACCTCGTAGTAGACCGTGCTGGGGCAGTTGTAGAACAGGGGGGCGTTCACGCTCACGGTCTTCGGGGCCAGCGAGGGCCGTATCGTGTCAGTGTAAAAGAATGCTCCGGCAAAGCTTTTCCTTGCCCTTGAGGAGCTTGTTTCAAGCTCTGTTATCTGAATCCACGCGCTCCCGTCCCAGAGTTCTGCGTTCAGGTCGTACCCGTCATCCGTTATCAGGGCCATTACCCTGTTGGAATTAGGGTCAGGGTACAGTTCTATCTCTCTTGGGTCCGTTGTCCCTGTGAGCATTGGCGCTTCAGCGCTCCATGTGCTCCCGTCCCACGTTCTGTAGTACGCGGGGTCAATGTTCCGTCTCCCGTAAACAACTACAGCCTTTTCAATGGTATAGTACGCTAGCCCGAAGTCAGGCCTCCAGCTCGCTTCAATGTTGGTGTTCAGCTCAGTGTTAGCTCCCCACTTGCTTCCGTCCCACGGCTGGCAGTTGATATCACTCGCGGCATCAAGAGAACAGAACATCATCCCTTCTCCTGCCGGCGCGGCCCTCAGTTTTATCCACCTCGGCCACGCTCCCACGCTGTTCAGGCTGGCCTGGGCGCTCCATGTGCTCCCGTCCCACACCCTGTATTTCGGGATGTTGTTCGCCTCTCCCCAGACGACTACAGCATGTCCTGTGTCGTGCTCGAAGGCAACGTCAAAATCCTGGTACCAGTAGTACCCAGTGCTGCCGAGCAGTACAGGAGAGCTCCATCCCGTTCCGTCCCATGTCTGCGCGTACAGGTTGTAGTTAGCGTCCAAGGAGACCGCGACCGCCCTCGTGCTGTTGTACACCTCCAGGCGAACCCAGTAAATGCTGGAGGAAGGAAGAGGGTTGAGGGACTGCTGGCTTCCCAGCGTGCTCGTGCCGGAGTCCCACACCCTGTACTTTAGGGTGCTCGTGCCGTCATAGTATACTATCATCGCATTGCCAGTGTCGTTAAAGTACGCGATGTCAAACGGCCGGTACGTTGTGGCAACACCCGGCCCTCCGAGCAGCATCGGACCCTCCCATCCTGTCCCGTTGAAAAAGTACAGCACGAGAACACCGTTCCCATTGTAGAACCCGAGCAAGGCCTCCTTGTATTCCGGGCTGGTCTTCAGGACCTTCCAGTAGTTGTTGCTGGCTCCCGCGTCAGGAAGGCTCTGTTCCGCGCCCCACGTGTTATCCCACACACGGTACCTGGGAACAGTCGCCGCTCCAGAGTCATAGTAAGACGCCACGAAAGACGCGGAATAGGATAATCCTAGCAGGACTGCCAGCACAGCAAGCGTTACACTCAAGCGCATTCTCTCACCTCAAAGGAGGTTGTTCTCACATCGGTCGAGTCGTTCAGTTCTACGAGGTACGTTCCTGGAACGAGATTGTTCGTGACGAGATAGTACTGCACGTTCCCCGAGGAATCCGTTTGAACGTCCTTAGGGAATCCGGTCAAGGGAGTTCCTCCGACGGAGACGTTCAGGGTGACAATACTGTTAGGATCCCATCCGCTGCCAGTGATGTTGACTATCTTGCCCTGGTAGAACACGTCCCACGGCACGGTATAGCCAGGGTCCTTGTACGTCTGCACGGTGTACACCGGGCGCGTGTAGTTCCCTGTCACTATCGTGGAATTGTAAACGTTAACCTCTACCTCAAGGTACTCGGTAGCATTAGCCCCTGAAACAACTATCGTCGCATAGTGTATTCGAGGAGAAGCGTTGTAGGGGACTGCAACGGTCGCGTTAAAGTACTCCCTGCCCTGAGAGAGTATGACCGCGGTCGCGTTAGACAACGTGACCCAAGAGCCCACCTCTCCCGTCACGTTCATGGTAATCCCCACGCTCCCGTCAAGATAGTTTGACACCGAGTACTGGAATGTGCTGGTGTTTCCTGCGGGAACGCTCAGGTACTGGTAGTGGGGGTCAACCACTATGGAGAGATAAGGTGTTATGATAACGTACCCATCGTCAGACATATAGACATTGAAAACGTAGACCCCCGGGCCGTCGGGCCACGAGCCCCTGAGCCTGGCGTTGGTCGTCTTCCACACGTCATTGTATCCTGAGCTTGTTTCTACACGCAGGTTTATCTCCCTCTCGCTAGCCCCGGCGCCCGCCCACGCGGGCTTTCCTATGTACGACTCGTTCCATACCACTCCTGCAGGAACCGTTCCCCTCACTCTAGCTATTGACCCTGGGCCCTGCGCGTAAACGTACTCTGCCGCGCTGGCCAGGTCGTTAACGAGCTTCCTGGCCTGCACGAGGGTGGTGTCCGTCTGAGACGTTTTCAGCGCGGTCCAGACGAAAGGCAACAGCAAGAGTCCTGCGAACGCGAGCACGAGCAGTAGCTCTATCGCAGCCTGCCCTCTTCTCATGCTAGAACAAAAGAAGGGCAAGTATTATAAGGATTACCTTTCCGCTCCGAGTGAACTGCCAGGCAGGCTCGTGAGAGAACCTATTTATTCCAACGGTTCGGAAAAAGTAGTGGCCGCGGGGGTGCCCTAGCCTGGTCCATGGGGCCGGACTTAAGAAACCCTTTTCCGCTGGGCGCGCGAAAGCGTTTACGGGAAAAGGGGTTGGAGGCATCCGGTGGCTTAGTGCCATCACGGGTTCAAATCCCGTCCCCCGCACTCGCTCTAACTTCAGCGGCGTTTTCCCTTTCCCCTCTTCCTTATCTCCTCGCCTATCCTCAGTTTTTCAAGGTCACGCTTCCGCTGGGCAGCGAGCCTGGCCCTGGACATTTCTCCTGCCTTTTGAAGGGATGCGAGCGTTGCCTCCTGCACGGTAAGAGTATGGACTGCATTGAGCGCTTTTTCTGTCAGGCTCCGTTCCCTTTCCATGAGCTCTTTTATTCTCTTCTTGTCTTTCTCTGTTGCTGTTCCCGTTTTGACTTTTTTCATGAGCCCTGCAACCTCTCTCATTATCTGCTCTCTTTCTTCTTTCAGTCTCGGGAGCTCGGACCTCAGCTCGGACATTTTTTCAAGGATCCCCTGCCGTGTTTCCTCAATCTTTTCCGGAGAGAACACTGCTCCCAGGTATCCTGCGGATGCCTTAACGTTCCCAGTCGCTCCGGAGTTTATCTCGTTCATCCTGATGGTCAGCAGTCCCATCCTGATATCCCTTTCTGTCCTGCTTAGCCTGCCCTCTTCAGCCATCCTCGCCAGCCGGGTCCTCTCCTTCGCGATCTCCTGGGCCGTCCTGAACCTGCCGTATTCTTTTTCCAGTTCACGGGTTATCCTCTTCCTTAGGCTTGCTATCCTCTGCTCTTGCTCCCGTATCAAACGCTCCTTCTCTTCAATCTGCCGCTCCAGCGCAAGGTCCTCAACGCCTTCCTCTAGCGCCTGCCTGGTGAGCTCCATGAACTGTTTGCTCATGGCAGTCTCCGTTCTCTCCTGCTCCTCCTTCAAGCGGTTCAGTTCCTTGAACAATTCTTCAAGCTTTTCCTTTTCTGCCATGCTCTTATTATTGTTGAACCCTTTTATCCCTTTGGCAGAGGAAGGAACCCAGAAGCAGAGATGAAAAACAGTAGGTGCCCCTTATTCGGGTGAGGAGGGTAAAGAAAAATTTAGAAGGGAAAGGGGTAATAGGGGAATACCAAAAGGCGAAGCCTTTTGGATTATCCAAGAACCCAGGGGGTTCTTGGTATAAAACCGTAGGTTGTCCCTA
>JAJSAI010000025.1 GCA_024274695.1 archaeon
AAAGAACTTGAAAAGGCGGTCAAGAACGTGCTCAAGCCCGAGTACTACAAGATAATCACAAGACCCCCCGCCCTGTACAGAGGAGGAGTGCCGTTCATAGTAGAGGCCGCAATAGCCTACGGCGGCGGCCTTGAAACAGAGTCACAAAAGCATAACGGGAACGACGTAAGCATCAAGATAATGAGGTTCGCTAACAGGGTCCCTCTCCTGTTCGACGCGGGAGGCTGCGCGATAACAAAGGCGGTTAACAGTATTGACTGGAAAAGGTACGGTGTGACCCCTCAGACTCCCGTCACCGTGATCGTGAACTTTACATCAATCCACGTTCCTTACACAGGAGCAGGAAAAGAGGCGATAGCGGAAGAAGAGGAAGTAATGAAAGAGATAAGACTCGCCCTACAGGACGCGGGCAGAAGGGTTTCAGCATACCTGTCCGGAAAGAGAAGAAAAGCTGAAATGGAAAAGAAGAAGAGGACCCTGGAAGTGTACGCAATACCAGTGGCTCAGTCCATCGCAGCAGTCACTGGCGCTGACTACGAGGACATACTGAACAGGCTTAGAAGAATCGTGGAATCAAGGTACCATGAGATAACGGAAGAACCTGAACCTGAAGAGCCCGTGCCAGAAGAAGAGTTGGAGGAAGATGCTGATGCCGAAGACGTCTGAAGAACTCAGGAGAGAACAAGAACTGCGCAGCATGAAAAGGATAGAAGAGATGATGCGCAGGATACAGGACAGCATATACAAGGGGATGCCTCCTGAGTTTGAAATGCCTGTGAGGAAGGGAGTTTTTGACCCTGAAAAGAAGAGACTGGTGCTTGGGACTTCCAAGACCAGGCGGAGATACATGAACGTAGCCCATACCAGAAAATTCATGCAGACCCTCAAGGTCGCAGAAACCTGCTATAACGAACTGCTGAAAAAGCACAAGACCACCACCATCAGAGACCTTTTCTATAGTGTTCTGGGAACCATACCAGGAACAAAAATACAGACGTTCAACGACCAAACAGAATCCAACCTCGTGTCCACAGACCTTGAAGTGGCACTTGGGCTCGCAAGAGAAGACCTGAACCTCGTGGCCGAAAGCAGCGGGTCAGTAGTTGGGGACGTGGTAATAGAAGATAACGGGGACATAATAGACTGGAGCAAGATGGGTTCAGGGGGCTGGAGCGTCCCCAGCGTGGTCGACCACATTGTCTTCAAGAAGGTTAACGCCAAGTTCATACTGTACGTGGAGAAGAAAGCAGTCTGGAACCGTCTCAGGGAGGACAACGTGTGGAAAAAGTACAAGTGCGTGCTCGTGGCCACGAGGGGACAGTCTGACAGAGGAACCAGAAGGCTCATAAAGCGTATGAGCGACGAGTTCGACCTGCCCGTGTACGTGTTCACGGACAGCGACCCCTACGGGTGGTACATTTACTCTGTCATAAAGTACGGGTCAATGGCACTACCGCACACCAGCGAGTACCTTGCCACCACCAGGGCAAAGTTCGCGGGCATGAGCATGGATGACCTGGAAAAGTACGACATACCCAAGAGCCACACCCTGCCCAGGAAACCCGCTGACATAAAGAGGGCCAAGGAAATGCTGAAGTACCCGTGGTTCCAGTCAGAATTCTGGCAGAGGCAGTTGAAGAAGGCAATACAAACCAAGAGAAAAGCAGAACTGCAGTCTCTTGCGAAATACGGTATTGAGTTCATTTCAGAAAAGTATATCCCTGACAAGCTCAAGAACCAAGACTTTGTAGACTGAAAGGGGGATGGAAGTCATGAAGGTATACCGGGAAAGAAAGCCTGAAAAACTCTTCAGAATACTCGCCCAAGAAAAGAAGGGCCAGCCGCACGATGAAGTGTACATAAGCGCGAGGCCCACGATCCCGATCCTGGACAGGATACTTGAAGTGCACCCTAATCTGAAGAAGCTTTACTGCCCGCCGAGCTTGTACCTGCAGACAGGGAAGCATACTTTCGCGAGAGCAAGAGAGCTTGGAGTGGAGATACTCGGAGGCCCTTTCCAGACGGGCAGGCCTCCAAAGTATTCCAAGGAGGACATTAGCAGGATCATCTCAAAATGGAAAGCGGGCGTGCCTGTCAAGAGGATCTCGGAAGAACTCGGCATCCCCCTCAGGACCGTTTACTTCTACATCCAGGAGGAGAGAGCCTAAGAGGCTTTCTTCCTCCGTTCAATTCTTTTTTTGATGTTGACTATAACCGTCTGCTCTGCAGGAGTTAGTTTTTCTCCTCTGTTATACCTCTCAACGAGCTTCAGCTCCCTCTCAGAGAGAGGGGTGTCCTCTGGCACTATAAGCAGTTCTCTGGGGCGGGCGAGCTTGGAGTACTTATACTCTTCTTCCCTCGCCATTATCCTTCCCGGGCCTCCAAGCTTTTCTATCAGGGCATGGTAAGCGCCAAGGCTTGTCTCAGGCTCTGGAGGAGAGTACTTTTCCAGCCGCCTCCGCAGTCTTCCTATTATCCTGTACTCTCCCGCGCTGAGCCTATCCCCCAGGTTCCAGGCCTCCACCGCGCGCAGCTCTTCCTCGGAAACCTCAAACCCCTCTGGGAGGGCTATCTTTTCGCGGAAGGCTTTCTCACGGGTCCTGCCCTTTTCCCACCGTTCTATCCGGCCCTTGACAGACCTTACCCGGACAAGCTCGTCACCAGAAACCCTCTTGCCCGAGTTCCACTTCCTAACCGCTTTTTCCTCTTCCTCGGAAAGAGAAAATCCTTCAGGAACAAGGACAAGGATTCTCTTGCGCCCGGTCTCGGCCCTGATAACCCCCGGACCGCCCATTTTCCTGAGCAGGGAGAAAAACCTGCCCAAACGCCTTTCCTTCGCTCTCCTTCTGAACCCCATGCAAAAGAAAAGGAAGAGCATGTTATAAAAACGTTCCAGCAAGAAGGGAAAACTTTTTAAGCTGCCCGGGCTAAAAAAGGTTGGCGGTTTTTCTTTGTTGCCTCGGTAGCTCAGTGGCTAGAGCGCGTGGCTGTTAACCACGAGGTCGCCGGTTCGAATCCGGCCCGAGGCGCCAAACCAAAAGTATAAAATTTACCTGCGCCACGTTTTCTTTACCGCGCACGCCAGACAAGCGCAGGCGAACAGCACCAGAACGATTACCAGATCAACTTCCGGCGCTGACACGAATGAGACCGTGACGCGGACCGGGCTCACTTCCACGGCTCCCGAGTGCGTCAAGCCGGATAAGACGTAGTATCCTTGCGATGCGTTAAGGTCCAAGAGAACTCCTCCTGCAGACGTGCAGTTGTCCCGGGTTACGCTCGTGAGAACGGTTTCTTGAACAGCCCCGTCAATAACGCAAAGAGACCCTGTGTTTCTAGCCGCGGGCACGTAGAGGGTTTTCGCTCCAGACTGCACAATCCCTGCTGGGACCTGAACATACGCGTACCCCCTGCCGTCAGAGGTTACGTTACTAGTCCCGTTAAGGCCTGAGGCGCTGGGACCGGCGGTAAAATTCACTGGAATAACCATCAGGAGCTTTCCTGTCCTGAGGTCATGCACCGTTACGTTGTGCACTCCTATGAAGTAGCTCTCGTTGGCCAGTGTGCCGTTCACCGTGAAATTGAACATGGTGCCAACGCCGGTCACGTCCAGCTTGTTTCCTATGAACGCGCTCAGGGGAAGGTTATCCACGTTGCCTGTCTCCAAGGAGAAGGGAGAGTCGCATATCCCGTTCAGGTCAGCATCAACACAGGTGTTACTGTACCCTCCGCCCGTGGAGTTAATGTAACAATTGCCGCCTATTTGATTCCCTAAGCCGCACACCGGCTCGCCCGCCTGAGGGGTGCCTGTGTCCCACGTGTTCGAGTTTAGAGTGCCTGAAAAAAGAACATGTGTTGTGGCATTGAAGAGGTTATTGTATATCGTGTTAGAGTATGAAGAATACAACTCTATTCCCACGGCTGTCCCGTGTACCCTATTGCCTATTATTTTGCAGTTGTTATAGGACCCGAGGTATATCCCTTCACTAGAGCCCGATCCCCGTACTATGTTGTCCCGGACCGTACAGTAACTCCCTACTATCTGAAGCCCTGTTCCTGTCCCCACGTTCACGATAGTGTTACCCTGGACAGTATTCCAGGCAGTGACATATATCCCGATCCCAGCGCTTGACTTTAGGTCAAGATAGTTTGAGTATACCCTAAGGTCCGAGGGTTGCACAAGAGCAGCGGTGGAAGGTCCGCTTATCAGGGTGTTATTGATAATATTTCCAGAACTTGTTGTTCCGTATACTGCATAGTACCCTGGACCAGAGACGGTGTTATTGAGTATGTTCACGTTAGTGCATGACTGAGAGTATAGTCCATAGTAATATCCTGTAATGCGTGAGTCCCTGATGGTAATATTGTCCGCGCCATTACACCACACGCCAGAACCTGATGTGCCTCCGGTGAGCGTGTATCCGCTCCCGTAGAGGGTAACATTATCCGAGAGGATCCCTATACAGTAATTCTGCCCTGTCTGGAGGCCTGACAGGTCCGCGGTGAGGTAGTACTCTCCGGGAGAGGTTATGTTAGAGCACGCGGTTATGCTTACCGCGATCGCGGGGTTCAGCAGCAGAACTGTTATGATAATTTTTTTGCTCTGGCAGGTCAACTTATTTCACCCCTACCACCAAAAAGTGAAGGAACTGTATAAAAATCTTCCGGCTGCCGCCCTAGCCCGGTCCACGCGCCCATTACCGCGGGAAAGGATTAATTTCTTCTAACCGGTCCTCTCCGGACCTTCTTCCTTATCTTCTTGAATTTTTTGGGCTCCTGTGAAGGCTTTTTGATTATCACCCTAACGTACTTCCTCCAGAACCTTGCTCCGAGAGACATTTTGGAGGATGTTTTGCCCTCAAGCACTTTAGAAATTTCTTCACCCTCTTCTTCGTGCGGCGCGTTCCTAAACCTTCTTATCTCAACCTTGTATCCTGCTTTTTCTAGAGCCCTTTTGAGGTTCTCAAAATAATCTACTATTCTTTTGTTGGTTGAGTCAAAATAGACGGTTTCTTTGCGTATCACTATTTTTCCCCCCGGCTTAAGCTGGGACAAAAATTTTGTTCTGAACAGGTCTGGGACTGCCTCCTGAAAGTTGAAGATGATCATGTCCGCTTTGTACGGGAGTTTCATCGTGTAGTAGTTTCCTCTCACTAGCCTTACGTTTGGAGGGGCGTTTTGGGGGAGTGAGACTTTCCTAGAGTCTACTGCGATCACGAGAGTGTCCGGGTGCTTTCTGGCGTAGTTGACCGCGTCAAGGGCCCACGGCCCGCAGCCGAGGTCGTAAACAACCTTCTTGTACCTTATTTTTTTGACCATTGGGAAAAAGAGGGGGTGCGGCTTTTTTAATCTTTTCCAAGGAAGGACCTCAATCTTTTTTCAGGGCTTTGAGTCTTTCCTTCAGTTTCTTGATTTTCTTTTCCTTTTCCAGCTGTTCTAGGGCGAAGAGGGCTTTGTCAAGCTCTTCCCCTTCCAGACTGGCGAGATACTCCCAGAATTTCAGCTGGTCTTTCACAGGGTCCCGCAGCACTTCCTTGACGTACTCTGGAGCTGCGTCAGCAGCCTGTTTCATTCTCTGCAGGATTCTCAGTTGTTCGCCTATCGGTTTCTGAGATAGGTCCAGCTTGAGCTGTACTGGGGCCCTCCGGAAGTACTCGTTGGCCTTTTCCATTTCGCGTACTGTGGTTTCAAGAACCTTTTTCAGCGTTCCTTTTTCTTTGAGTGATTCAAGTTTTTTCTTCAGTTCTTTTAACTCTTGCCCGGAGAGGGCCTTCCGAGGTTTCTGCATTTGTTCACCTGTGTTTTATTTTGTTAGAGGTTTTTCTTAAAAGATTCTATTAATGGCGAATATCCTCTGGATAGGTAGAACTGTCTTGCCTTGCTATTGTTGGAGTATACGATCACCGAAGCGGCAGAGCATCCTTTCTCTTTTAGGCGGGTCTCGGCTTCTTTCAGGAGCAGTGTTCCCACTCCCTTTTTCCTGTGGTCCTTTTTAACGAAGATCGTTTCTATTTCTCCTTCCTTGAACCCGTCCTGGGCTACTGTCACCCTTGCTGACAGGAATCCGGTCGCTCCACCGTCAGGATCTTTCGCTATCAGGACAACCCTGGACGGGTCTGCTATCATTCTCGCTATCTTTTCAGGAGTCGCTCCTTTTTCCCAGTGTTCCTGTATTCTTTTCGCCCACTTGGGGAGTAGGGATAGTTCGTATTCTCTCAGTTCTTGGCACATTCTCGCGATGCTGATAGCGTCATCAGGGCCTGCCAGCGTGACGCGCGTCTTACTCTTTTCTTTTGATCCTACGGACTTCAAGAATTTCCGCTCCCCCGATCTTTTTTGTTGAGTACTCAAGAATGTAGGGTGTGTCCCGGTACTTTGCGGCTAGTAGTCTCACCGTTTCCATGGCCTCCACTGAGGGGTTCACGAACCGCACCGTCCCGTTCCCGTCCCTCAAGAGCTTGAGCAAGGCCTGTTCTCTTATCTTCTGCACGCCCCTCACGGGAGAGAAATGGAAGTGGACCACGTTGTCTTTTGTCTTTTCTATTACTCCCACTGGCTCTCCTTCGCCTACCCTCACGAGCAGGATTCCTCTGTCTTCTTTCACGCTCGGGATTCCTTTCAGTATTCCCCTCTGCCTGTAGGACCGCACCATCAGGTGGACTGCCCTTACCTTGTCCTCCCCTGTTTTCAATCGCGAGAATCTCACGCTTTTTTCTAGGAGGGTCTCTTTTTTCAGCACCCTAAGTTTCCTTGCCAAGTTCCTGTCCCTCCAGCAGTCTTTTCACGCCTGCCGTGAGGCTTGCAAGGGCTTCCCTTTGAGCGACAGGGTTTTTCTTGTCTTTTACGGCCTCCCAAGCTGATTCCCCAAGTAGGTTGGGTATGCTCATCCCAAGCTCTTCCGCAGCCTCTTGTATTGCTTTGTATGTCTCGGAATCGTGCTTGAAGTAGCATGCGATCTTCTCGTACCTGTGCGCGTGGGCTTCCAGGAATTTTTTAACCCTCTCTTTAGTGACCTTAATGTACTCCTCCTTTATTTCAGGGGTCTCCTCCCACTCAGGCCAGTCGTATGAGTTGAAGGGATAGTAGTCCGAGAACTCTATGGGCACCACTCCAGGTGTTGATACTACCACCCTGTGTATGTCGCGCAGGTGCCCTGTCCTCTTGAGCGCCTGGAATATTTTTTGGTGGGTCTGGCTTTTCGGGTAGGGTTTTCGGTACGAGCACGGGAGGAATAATAACAGTTTTTTGGGCTTTGGCTCGTAGAACCTCTGAAAGTAGTCCTGCCATACTTCAAAGTGAGGGTGCCTGAGGGACTGGGACGTGGCCCCCACTATCTTTTCTCTTTTTTCAGGAGGGAACTTTGGAACGAACAGGTAATTCTGGAAGTCAACTTCTACCTTGGGGTTGGACTCCCACTTTTCCACCCATTCCTTGAACTGTTTCTTGTCAAGGGGACTCCATTCTCCCCTGATCCACATGTCAAACAGGGGGGCCTTAGAATGAGGAAACGTGTTTATTGCGACGACTTCGTCGGAGTGCTCCAGTGCGAACTCCATTGTCCGGTCAAAGTCTTCTCTTGTCCCAAAGGGTATGTTAACCATGACGTACGTTCTGATCCTCGCGCCGAAGTCCCTGAGGACTTTGACCGCTTTCAGGTAATCCCGGACCGTGAATCCTTTCGCGTACTTTTTGAGGATCTCGTCATTTGCTGACTCCAGGCCTATGGCTACTGTGAGTTTGAGTCCCTTGAAGGGCTCCAGCGCCTCAGGGGTTATGAACTCTGGCCTGGACTCTATCACTAATTCTTTTACTCCTTTTTCCTTGAGGTATTCCGCGAGCCACTTTCTAAACTCCGGGGAGAACTGGTTGTCGTCAAGCAGTGATCCTGACGCGAAGATCTTGAGCTTGTCAACCCCTGACAGGTTCCTCTTTTTTATGATTTCTTTCGCTTCTTCCTCAGTGTACTTTCCCTGGATTCTTCCCCAGCCGCAGGCGTAGCACTTCCCCCAACTGCACTTTCCAACGCTGAGTATCAGTGTTTCTGTCCTCATGTTTTTCACGATATCCGGTTGTAGACTCCCTTCAGCTCAAGAGGAGAGAGGCTTCGCACTTTTCTCTCGTCAGCTAATTCTTTTCCGTAAAGGTCTTGAACGACCCTCCCAATGTTTTTGTTGGGGTGCCTGAAGACCTGCTTGACGAATTCTTCAAAGCCCTTGTCCTTTGCAATATCCTTCTTTTTGAGGATCACCACCGCCGCGTCCACCTTCGGCATAGGGTGGAACGCGCCTCTTGGCACGGTTTCCTTTATTCTGCCCTCGTAGTAGTACTGGGTTATGACCGAAACATGCCCGTAGCCAGGCCACCCTGGATCGGCGAGCAGTTTTTCCGCGAACTCCTTCTGGAACGTGAGCACGGCGAGGTCAGGGGCCTCCTGGACTATTTTCATTATGATGTCAGAGGATGAGGAGAAGGGAATGTTTGAAACGGTCTTGTTGTACTCTGGCACCTGTGTTTTCAGGTAGTCCTGGAACACGAACGTGATGTTGTTGTATTCTGAGAGCTCTGACGTGAGAAGTTTTTCCAGTCTCCTGTCTTTCTCAACCGCTATTACCCTGCCCGCCCTCTTGGCAAGTTCTTTCGTGAGAAATCCGGGGCCCGGGCCGATTTCTAGCACGGTGTCTTCTCTGGTTATTTCAGCGTATCTTACCATTCTTTCTATGATGCCGAAGTCTATCATGAAGTACTGGTCGAGCGCGTGGGATTGTCTGAAGTGGTACTTGGCGCAGAGTTTTAGCAGTTGTGGGCGAAGGTTCATTCTACCGCCTGAAGTGCCTTCTCTCGGTGCGCTCTCTGTACGGCCGGGTGAACAGGTAGTACTTTTCGTTTCCCTTCAGTTCTTCTATTATTCTTTCTACTATCATCTTTTTAGGGTCAGGGAGGAGGGGGACTCTCTCCGCCAGGTCCTTGAAGCTTTCAAAAGGCTTTTTCTCCCTCTGGGCCAGGATGTCCCACATGTGTTTTTTACCTATTCCTGGGAGGAGTTCCAGGGAATGCTGGCGTACTGTGATGCTTCCTGCCTTGTTGAAAAAGTTCACGAAATAGTCTTCTTTTTCTTGGACAAGTTTTTCCAGCGTGTCCTTGAGTTCCTTCTGGGCGAGGTTCGTCAGCTTGTCGTACTTTATCCTGCCTTTTATGAACAGGACCTTGTCCCTTTTCTCCGGGCCTATGTACACTTTTTCTCCCGGGCTCACCTTAGCCTCTTTTTTTATTATAAGTTCTAAGAGGGTGAAGTGGTCAGTGCCTATAGCCTGGGCTATCGGTTCCTTCTTAAAACTGCCTGGATATCCTGCGGGAAGATAGTCCAGCACTATGGCGTATTCTTCCTTCAACGCTAACACCTTCACAGTTTTGAGAGTATTTCAAGGATTTTGTCAACGTTTTCTATTTTTCTTTTCTCAAACATTGCCTGAACCTGCTCGGGTATCTCAGGTTTCACGTTGACAAGGTATACTGCTTCTTCTTCAGTGAAGCCGAGTTCCATGAGCTCTTTCTTCGCTTTTTCTGTCTTGGTCGGTGCGGCCGCAAACTTGTTCAGGTAAGTGTACGTGACCTTTTGCTCGTACGTCTGCTCTTCTCTCTCCTTCTTTTCAGCGGCTATTATCTCCTTTGCTTCCGCGAGTGTGAGGGGCTTTTCCGAGATTATTCTTTTCCCTATCATTATCCATCACCATGTGATCCTTGCATTTGAAAGAAAAGCAGGTTTTTTAGGTTTCCTGTTTCTGCAGGTGTACCGGGTGCACGATTATGTTCTTCCTGGCGTTCATGTCCCTTACTCTAACGATGTAGCAGGCCCCCTGCACTCCCACGACTTCTCCAGTGCGGCCGTGGAATCTTCTGTGCGGGAGTCCAGAGTGCACGCTGGGCTCTGGCTTTATGTGCACCCTGTCCCCTATTTCAAAGGATTTCAAGAAAGAGTTAACATTAGGCATGCCCCTTTCTCTGGGCGATTTGGACATTTTGCCCCTTGTCTTTGACCTAGGGCCTTTGTGCTTGTACTTGACCATTCTGATCGCCCTCTTTTTTCCTTATTTTTTCAAACATACACATATTTAAATTAATACCCATAATATAACTACCGGAGAGTGGTGCTCTTGGGAGATGACAAGAAGGCTTGGCTGACAGAGGATAGCCTCACCCATCTTGCCATGGGCTTTTTCGTGGTACTGGTCTTCCTGAACTCCACTAGCCCTGCCGCTCTCGGACCTCTCCTCATGGTCTTGGGCGGTTTTTCTGTGTTCTTGATGGCTGTAGGAGTTTACAGGTACTTCACGCAACAGGACCAGTTCACCGTGGCTGCTGGATTCGCTCTGGCGTTTTTAATATCCTTATTCTTTGGGCCCCAGCACGTTATAAACCCCTTGTTATTGCTGTTGAGCCTGCTCGCCAGAGTGATTTAAAAAGGCAAGCTTTATAAACTTTATAAAGGTATATAAAGAGTGGATCAAGTAAAGGGAGGTTTTTCTAATGCCTGCTAAGAAAACCGCGAGAACTTCTAAAACGAGCAAAAAGCCTGCCAAGAGAACAACCAAAAAGGGCAGGAAGAAAATAGAGTACCGGATTGAGAACATTGTGGCCTCAGCAAGCCTTAACGTGGAACTGGACCTGTACGCGATAGCAAGGGAAGTCCCGAACGTGGAGTACGAGCCGGAACAGTTCCCAGGAGCTATACTCAAGCTAAAAGAACCGAGAATAACCCTGCTGTTGTTCAAGAACGGCAAGCTAATATGCGCTGGGGCGAAGAGCGAGAAGCAAGTAGAGGAAGCAATTCAGACCGCGTACAACATGGTAAAGCACTGCGTCAAGAAGTAGGAGAACCTTTTACCCCCTCTTTTTCTTCATTTTCATCTTCTTCCCCGAGGCTGATGCCCGCCTCTTCAGCGAGCTTTTCCATTGTCTCTAGCACGGGAACGCTTTCCTCGGGAAGGGTCGTGGTTTCTTCCTCTTCTCCCTCTTCTTTTTGTTCTCCTATCCCTTGCAGCACTGTATCAATGTTCATCAGAAGCATGAGCAGTTCCAAAACGAGCATCAGCTTCATCGGGTCCTTCTTGTAGTAGTCATAGTAGACCTTGAGCAGGTTAACGTACTTGCGCTCAATGTACCTGCCCTTGTAGGACCTCAGGAGCTCCCGCAGTTCTCTTTTGAGGATCCTTGGGTCCTGAACTTCTTCAGGGACCTGTATGTTCTGCACGCAGAACTGAGCGATCTGGTGCAGCACCTCAGGGGGCATGCTAAGGACAATGTCTGGCTCCGGCAGCTTGTACATGTTCAGGTAGTAGTCTTTCTCAGGGAACTTCCCGAACAAGTCCACGGTAAACCTTCTTATTATCATCGCCCGCGCGCTGTAGTGCGTGGCATAGTACTGTTCTCCTTTCTTTAGCGCTTCCTCGGCGATTTTGCTGTTCTGCTCGTAAAAGTAGCCAAGGGCAAAGTAGATTATCGCGAGCTTGTCAGGCCTGCCGTACTTGAGCTTGCTCTTGAACTCTTTGAACTTGCTCGCAAGATCAAGACCCATCAGGTCCTGAAGAGGAGGGGCTAGTATAAAACCTTTTGCATGCGCTTCCTCGCCTCTTCTTCAGAGAACGCCGAAAGGGGCACGAACACAGGGAACCCTTTCCCGAAGTACTCAAAGGAGTCCCTAATTTTTTCCTTGGTCTGCGGGACCACCACCGCAAGCGCGTTCTCCTCTTCTGCCGCTTGGAACAGGCCTGACTGCACGTGCTTCAGCCCCTTACCTGAGGACCACTCTTCAAGAACAGCGGGGTTAGCGGAGCCCACGAGCACGGTCTCGACCCCCCTGCGCATTATCATCCACGCGGCGAACAGCCCGAGATCATCATCGGCCAGCGCAACAGCCCTTCCCCCTGCAGTCCCGTACGGCAGGCCCCCGGGCCCCTTCAGCGTACGGGTGAAGACGTACGCCTTGCCCTTGAATATTTCCACGTTCACCTGCTGTTCTGGGTTCTTGAGCCTGACCTTCAGCCCCAGCCTCTTGACTATCTCGGCCCCTACCCTCTCGTTCACCTGCTGGGATGTTAGGGGGAAGGCTTTGTCAAGCCTCTGGGTCCTGACCGCGAAGGTCTTTCCTGGCTCGCACGCCCTGACAGCCGCCTCTGTTATCTCGTCCAACTCCGCGTCCACTTCCTTCGCGGGAGAAAAGGATGACACCCCGAAAACCTTGGACAGCTTTTCCAGGGCCTCTTGCACGTTTCCCCTGACCACTATCCTCCAGTACTTGTTGCTCACCTTGTGCCCGGGAAGCACCCTCTGGATGTTGGAAGTCAGGATCTTGATGAACTGGCTCCTGACGGGCTCTGCCTTCGTGTAAATCTCAGCGTGCCTGACTATCACAACATCCAGCGAGAAGGTTTCTGGGACCATCCTTGTTATGTGAGCTGGAAAAATATAAAAAGGAGGCCGGTAGAAAGACATACTGTAAGGGACGTGAAGTGTTATGCCCGCCGCGCTCGAGGACGAACTTCTTTCGGTTGAGGAGAGGCTTAAGATTCTGGAGCTGGAGAACAGGATGCTCCAGCAGGAGGCAGAGGACCTGCAGAGGCAGCTTGCTGCTGCCAGGAGCGAGCTTGACAAGCTCAAGAAGCCTCCCCTGATAGTGGCTACTGTCCAGGAGAAGATAGGGGAGGAGAGGGCTGTTGTGAAGAGCCCTACTGGGATGACTGTCCTGATAGACGTTCCCAGGGAAATAAAAGCAGGGGACAGGCTCTTGCTGAACCAGCACACTCTAGCGTACGTTGGCAAGCTTCCTCCGGAGAAAAACTCGCTCGCCTTGGGCGCGGAGGTCATTGAAAAGCCGAAGGTTTCTTTCAAGGACATCGGAGGGCTTGACGAGCAGATAAGAGAGATAAGAGAAGCGATAGAGCTTCCCTTGCTCAAGCCGGAGCTGTTCAAGAAGGTAGGAATAGTGCCTCCCAAGGGAGTGCTCTTGTACGGGCCCCCAGGGTGTGGTAAGACAATGCTCGCCAAGGCAGTGGCGAACGAGACCAACGCCACGTTCATCCGGCTCGTGGGCTCAGAGCTCGTGAAAAAGTTCATAGGAGAAGGAGCCCGGCTGGTCAAGGACGTGTTCGCGCTCGCCAGAGAAAAAGCACCCAGCATACTCTTCATTGACGAGATTGACGCCGTGGCAGCCAAGAGGCTTGAGGAGACCACGGGAGGAGACAGGGAAGTGAACCGGACGCTCATGCAGTTGCTGGCAGAGCTTGACGGTTTTGACGAGCTCGAAAACGTTAGGATCATCGGGGCCACTAACAGGATGGATATTCTTGACCCTGCCCTGATAAGGCCTGGAAGGTTTGACAGGCTCATAGAGATCCCTGCCCCTGACGAGAAGGCAAGGGAAGAAATATTCAGGATTCATATGAAGGGAATGAACGTGAGGGGAGTGGACCCCAAGTGGCTCGCGAAACAGTCTGACGGAGCAATAGGATCAGAGATAAAGGCTATATGCACTGAAGCAGGAATGTTCGCCATACGCGAGGGCAAGGATACCGTGACGAGAAAGCACTTCAAGATGGCCTTGGACAAAGTCCTGGGCCCCGTTATTGAGGAATCAGGGGAAGAAAAGAAGAGTTACTTGTGAACAGCAGACCATACTCTCTCGGCCTGTTCTTTGGTCAGGCCCCTCTTGACCATCTCTCTCACAAACTCGTCCTTGGCCCCTTTTCTCACGAGTTCCATCATACGCTCTTCCTGAGACTCCACCTGCTCCGGGCGGAACCCCTCTTCTATCCAGGCCTTCCTCATTTCTTCCCTCACGCTCCCGCGGACGGGCATCCTGGAAAGCAGTGACGCGAAGATCTGCACTCCCCCGTACTCCCTGTAGATTATGCTGGCTATTGCCCTGCGGCTTACTTTCAGCCCCTTTTCCTCAAGCCTCTTCTGGATCAAGGGGATTATGTCCATGTACGACATCGTCCGGAGAACCCTCATTTTCCCCAGGTTGACCCTTTTCTCAGGCCCTTGGATAAGAAGCTTGGCCAGCTCTTCTCTCACTGCTCTTGCTTTCTCGCTCGGCCTTCCCATGATCGTGAAAAGAACGGAATGCATTAAAAGGCTTTTGGGCTAAAAAGAATGAGGTTCGGTGACCCAGGATGAACCCAGTGAAGCAGAAACTGAAGCGGATGGCTGACCAGAATCCTGAAAAGTTTTATCCAGTCAGCGTGCTCAAGGAACTTGGGTACGAGAGGCACCAGTGCAAGAATTGCGGCACTTTCTTCTGGTCCCAGGAGCCCTCGGACGTGTGCGGAGAGCCAGAATGCTCCGGCGGGTACAAGTTCGTAGGAAACCCGGTCGGGAAGAGGATGACGTTCATCCAGGGTTGGTCGTGGTTCCGAGACCACATGGCCAAAAGGGGCTACACGCCCATCAAGAGGTATCCTCTGGCAGCAAGGTGGAGGGATGACACCGACTTCGTGCAGGCAAGCATCTATGACTTTCAGCCGCACGTGGTCACAGGAGAAGCAGACCCCCCGGCCAACCCTCTCGTGGTGCCGCAGTACTGTGCCAGGTTCAACGAGATAGAGAACATCGGGATAACCGGCAGGCACAAGACAGGGTTTGTCATGATAGGCCAGCACGCGTTCAAAAGCCCCGCAGAGTTTGAGCAGGAAAAGTATTTCAGGGACTACCATGACTGGTTCACGGTCACCGCGGGAATACCGAAAGAAGAGCTCAGGATTCACGAGAGCCAGTGGGCAGGAGGAGGGAACGCTGGCACGAGCATGGAATTCTTCGCCAGGGGCCTGGAACTAGGGAACCAGGTTTACATGACCTACGAAGTAAGAGAGGAGGACGAGCTTGTGCCCCTGTCCCTGAAGGTCCTGGACATGGGAATGGGGCAGGCCAGGACCCCCTGGCTCACTCAAGGAGCGTCCAACATTTTCGAGGTAAGCTATCCCGACGTGTGCCAGAAAATCTACCAGAAAACAGGAGTAAGGCCCACGAGCTTGTACGAGAGGTTCATCCCGTACGGGAGTGTTCTTGACGTTGACTCTGACGTGGAACTGGAAAAAGCGTGGCAGGAGATCGCCAGCAAGCTGGGAGAAGACGTGAAAACACTGAAAGAAGAAGTGCTGCCCGTTGCAGCAGTGTTCTCGGTAGCAGACCACGCTCAGACCCTGCTGGTGGCGCTGAACGACGGGGTGCTACCCAGCAATGCGGGAGGAGGATACAACCTCAGGGTCATCCTGAGAAGAGCCCTCGGATTCATCTACCGGTATGGGTGGAACCTGAACCTGCCTGAAGTGTGCTACTGGCATGCAGAGTACCTGAAACCCCAGTACCCCGAGTTAACGGAAAACCTTTCCGAGGTCGCGGAGATCCTGGAGCACGAGGAAAAGAAGTACAAGGCGAGCAGGGAAAAAGCACGCCGGAAGGTGGAGGCACTGCTCAGGGTAAAGGAGGAGTTCTCGTTTGAGGACCTCAGGAGACTGTACGAGTCAGACGGCATAACTCCTGAAATGGTAAGAGAGGCTGCGGAAAGACAGGGCAAGAGGGTGAATATTCCTGACGATTTTTACCTCAGGCTGGAGGAGGTCAGAGAAAAAGAAAAGAGAGAGGAAGCCAGACAAAAAGAGTACTATCCTGTGGAAGGACTTCCGCCGACCGAGAAACTGTTCTACGAGCCAGTCAAAGAGTTTGACGCGAGAGTGCTCAAAACATTCGAGCAGGAGGGCAGGCACTTTGTGGTCCTGGACAGGACCGCGTTCTACGCGGTGGGAGGAGGACAGGACTGTGACCACGGGACCCTGAACGGGATCCGCGTCCTCCACGTGCTAAAACAGGGAGAAGTAATAATACACGAAACAGAAAAACCAATAACCAGCGAGACCGTGCACGGTGTCATAGACTGGGAAAGGAGAATGCAGCTCACTAAAAATCATACGGCCACCCACATAATAAACGGGGCGGCCAGACAACTGCTCGGAAACCATGTGTGGCAAGCTGGGGCAGAGAAAACGGTTGAAAAAGCAAGGCTGGACATAACACACTATGAGCAGCTCTCAGAAGAACAGGTAAAAAGAATACAGGAGATAGCCAACCAGATCGTGAGAGAAGGAAGGCCTGTGATCAAAACATGGATGCCCAGAACACAGGCAGAACAGAAGTACGGGTTCAGGCTTTACCAGGGAGGAGCAGTACCTGGGAAGATGATAAGAGTAGTGGAGATAAAAGACTTTGACGTTGAAGCGTGCGCTGGAACTCACCTGGATAACACGCGGGAAGCAGAGGAGATACTGATCCTGCGGACCAATAAAATCCAGGACGGGATAGTCCGGATAGAGTTCGTGGCAGGCCGCGCGGCCGTTGAAAGAGAAAAACGGAGGATGAAGGAAGAAGAGGAGAGGAGGAAGGACTCTCTTCTCAGGAGAGCAGTAAAGCTCACGAACGAGATACTCAAACTCGGCGGGAGACTGCCCGAAGAAAACCTGCGCGAGCTGGAACCAGAACAGATAGCAAGAAAGGTAAGAGAACTGGAGAAACAGCTTGAGAGACTCAAGGAAAGGAAGACCGTGAAAGAAGAGTACGAGTCCCCACTGGTACGTGTGGACGAGCCTGACATGAAGATCCTTGAAAAGATCGGCAGAAAACTCCTGGAAAAGTTCGGGTACGGGGTAGTGATAGGCCCGGGAATGGTCTTCGGTACCAAGAGGCCAGACTCACCTGCCGAAGTAGAAGAAGCCGTCAAAAAAGCCGCGGAAGTGATGGGAGGAAAAGCAGGAGGAAAGCACAACGAGTGGAAAGGAGGAGGGCCAGCAAAGCACAAGACCAAAGAAGCCTTTGAAGCAGCCAAGCAGGTGCTGGAATGCTAAAGGTGGGAACGTGCGGCTGGTCAAGCTTTCCCGCCAAACAGGTCTTGGGAGACTGGAGAAAAAAGTACAAGAGCAAGCTCCAAGCGTACGCCACGGTCTTTCCGGCCGTGGAGATCAACTCCACTTTTTACAAGCTACCCCTAAAAAAGACAGCATCAAGGTGGAGAGAAGAAGCGGATGAGGCGAACCCTGAGTTTGAGTTCACAGTAAAGGCGTCCAGGATAATAACGCACGAAGATAGGTTCAGGACTGACAAGAGCATCTCCTTCTTCAACAAGACAGCTGAGATAGCCAGGCTGGTCAGGGCAAGACTGCTCCTCCTCCAGACCCCTGCAAGCTTCAAGCCCTCCAGCGAAAACGCTGGAACACTTGAGCGATTCCTGAGAAAAATAGAGTGGGAAGGCAGAATAGTCTGGGAACCGCGTGGCGCGTGGCTCTCAGAAGGCCTTTCGGAAGTAAAGAGGATATGCGCGGAACATGATCTGATACACTGCGTGGACCCGTTCAGGGCACGCTCAGTCACGTCAGGAGAAGTGTACTACAGGCTCCATGGCCTGGGAAAAAAGAACATGTATTACTACAAGTTTTCTGATGATGAACTGAAGAACTTGGCGAAAAAGACCGAAGAGAGAGCCGGGCATGTTTTCTTCAACAACGTGTGGATGGGAGAAGATGCCCTGCGGTTCCTGAAACTGGTAAAGTAAAAAGGTTTATAACTCGCGAAAACAATACAGACTATTAATGGGTCTTCTCAGCATACTTCGCAGGAAAGCGCGAAAGGCTCTTCCAGGATACCAGGGGTCAAGGATATGGAGCGTTCACAAAAAGGTTGAACGCAGCAGGCCAGTGCAGAAAGCAACCAGGTTCTTCAGAGAAGGGCAGAAAAGAAAGCTCGCCGACCAGAACAGCCTGTACGCTAAGTGGGTGAAGTATTCTGAAGAGAGGATAAAACAGATTGAACAAGGAAAAATTCCTAAAGACGTGTACGCGAAAGCGTTCGCGGTAGGAGCGCTGGAGTTCTTGAAAGAGGCTGAAATAGGCGGTGAGGCTCAAAAGTATGTTGACGGAGCAATACTCGCGCTCCAAGCATACCTCGCGTTCTCAGCAGCAAAAGACTATGTGAAAGCGGAAAAGGCCAGAAAAAGGATAGAAGAGAACCTCGCGGCGCTCAGGAGGAAACAGGAGGAGGATCTCTCAAGACTAAGGAGAAGACTTGAAATAGCAGAGGGAGTGCAAGCAGGAGAAAGACCATTTTACACTATTGAACGCCTCCCCCAAGGAGGATACATGATAGTCCACGAGAAAGACGCTCTGATGAAGTACGCTGCCACCCTTGACACGTACGGAGCAATACTCCTCAGCGAGCTTGAGACCAAGAAGAGACCAGTGAAACTCAAGAAAAAGGTCAAGGTAAAGAAGGTTAAGAAGGTCAAAAAGCCTACGGCGGGATACGAGCAGTTGTTCTACACGGTGCTAGAAAAATCACCTCATTATGCTGAAGAGATGATGGGAGTCATGAAGCACATTGTCTCACACCCCGAAAAGTATCCCAGGATAGTCGTACAGTCCGCTGAAAAGGTGCTGTCCCTTGGCGAGGCCGTTGGGCTGAAACCAGCCAGAGAAATAAGCCCCTCGGAACACTTCCGGAGAATGCTCCAGTTTGAGGATCTCTTCAGGCCTACAGGACAACTACAGGAAAGGGTGGACGACACAACAAGCCTGACAATAATAAGAACCCTGGCGGAATTGGGCAGGAAAAGGAAGAGGAACTGAACACGATCCTCCTAAGGAGCAATGTTTAAAATAGTCCCGTTCTTTTTCTTTCTTCATGAATGGAAGATATGCTTTGGCTGTGCTAGCGTTGTCACTCCTCGTCACACAGGTGTATGGAATACTCAACGTCAACGACGCCTTGGAGATTGCTGTGGAGTACAAGACCTCAGAGGTTGAGGATCTTGGCATAGTGCCGCAGCAGGAGGTCTATCACAAGTCAACCCCATACTGGGTCATAGAGATCAAGAGAGGCAACGAGATATACGCTATGATCCCAATAAACGCTGAAACGGGAGAAGTAGAATACAAGGAAGACGTGGCAAAAGAAGTTATGAAAGTGCACCTCACTGCAAACTTCCTGAAGTCCAACAAGGGTATTCTTGATTTCGTGGAATCAAAAAAAGAGGCCGCAGAGGGGATAGAATCAGAAGTCAAGGACAAGAAATCATTCCTTGACGAGATCAAGATCAACCTTCCTGAAAACGTGTCCCTCACTTCCCTCTCCGCGTACCGTAACGCGCTCGTCACAGCAGAATCTGCAGCCTCAAAAGTGCAGTCCGCGGCAATAGAAGTCAAACAGGCGATAAACCCTGCTAACATAAAGAGGGTGGACGACATAACCGCAGCACGGGCCAGGATATCCTCCTTTGTTCTGGCGCAGTCCAAGTTAAACTCTGACCTGGAAAAGCTCTTGAAAAAAGCAGAGGACCTGAGGCTGGAGGCAGGAAGCAAAAGAAACGAGATCGGAGAGGACACATATGCCGCGATATACACTGCCACACGGTTCAGCTCGTTTGACAACTCAAGACTCATCTCCTGGAAGAATGATCTGACAGAATGGAGTGCTGAAGTGGACGGATTCTTCTCAGGAATAGAGGATAAAATGGATGACTTTTACGCAGAACTCATCAGGAGGACGCCTTCAAGCAATACTGGAAAGAGCATACTCGAGCACTATCTTAACTACACCGAAACGTACAATGCGCTTCTGGCGAACTACTCCCAGATGAGCGCCGAAAAACAGGAGAAGATGAACACCCTTTCAGCGCTACTCAACGCACTCTATTCTGATTACCTAAAAGGTGATCAAGAGGCTGCAGAACAGAAGTATCCTGAGATAGAGAAATTCCTTTCAGAAATTCAGAAACCTGAAGAGACCGCTCAAGAATGCCTGTCTGGACAGACGAGAACCTGCGGGGACAACGGAGTGCAGGAGTGCTCTGGAGGGAAGTGGGGCCCGTGTATAGAAACACCCCCTCAGGGACTGTCAGTAAACCCTGTGCTGCTGGCAAGCATTATATTATTAATCCTGGCAGTAGTAGTATACAAGTTCAAGGATAGAATATTCGGAGGAGAAAAAGGTGAGGAAGAAACTGTTCCTCCTTATTATGATCTTTACGGCAAGTAGCCTGGCAGCGGTAAACGCTCAAATAGACCTTGGCAAGGGAATCGCATACACGGGAGAAGACGTCAAGATCTCCGTGATCCTAACAAATCCCAGCCATCTTGCAGAGAGGGACATCACTGTTACCCTTCTTCTACCACAGGAACTGGGAGGAAACAGGCAGAGGAACATATCTGTTTTAGAGTACCAGACCCGGCGTACTGAAACATCTACTATTAAAATACCGTCAGACGCTGAACCGGGGAACTACCCTGTCAATGTAGAGGTGGCATATTCTGGGATATCCTACACCCTAAGAGAGCCTAAGATGCTGCAGGTGCTCAAGTTCCCTCTGGAGCTTGAGGTGTCCCTGGACCCTGACACCGTACAGAGCAGGAAAGAATCCTCTCTTCACATCACCCTCAGGAACACAGGATCCATTGACCTGGAGAACGTGAGCGTGCAGGTTGACGCCGGAGATGTAGTGAGCGTGGAACACTCAAAAATACCTATAGGCCTGCTGTTAAAGGGCCAGGAGAATTCCTTAGTCATACCAGTTAAGGCACCGAACACTCCAGGGAGTTATGTGCTGACAGTGGTAGTAAGGTTTGACGATGTCACAGGAAGCCACATGGAGTACAAGTCGGTAACGCTCAACGTCAGCAGAGGGTTCAGTTTGACATCCCTTATTCTGGCGGCAGCGGTCGCGGCGCTGATCATCTTCTTGTACAAAAAGTTCAAGGGATGATCGCCCTATGCCCACCAACGTAGGGTACGAGTATGCCCTTGCGGAAAAGAAGTATCTTGAAGCAAAAACAGTGGAAGAGAAACTGAAAGCTCTTGACGAGATGCTGGCAGCAGTCCCTAAGCACAAGGGAACAGAAGTTCTTAGGATGCAGTTACTCCAGAGGAGGGCCAAACTCAAGAAGGAGCTGGAGAGACAGAAAAGGGCTGGAAAAAGGGGAAAGCAGACCGGAGTGAAAAAGCAGGGATTTCAGATAGTCATAATCGGGCCTCCGAACTCAGGGAAATCAACCCTGCTGTCAAAGCTCACTCCGGCCAGGCCTAAAATAGCAGATTATCCCTTCACAACACAAAAACCAGAAGTTGGGATGATGGATCTGGAAGGCGCGAAGATACAGATAGTAGAAGTTCCAGCCCTACTTCCAGGAGCCTCAGAAAACCAGGCAGAGCTTCTTTCCATAGTCATGAACGCTGACGCGATAATAATGATAGTTGAAAAGGAAGAGGACAAGGAATACCTGCTTAAGGAACTAGAAGAATTTGGGATAAGCAAGCCCATGCTGGTCATCAAGAAGGGAGAGGATCTGGACAAGGAAAGGATCCTGGAAGCCTTCGGGCTGATAAGAGTGTACACTAAAGAGCCATCAGAAGAACCTAAACTTACGGAGCCCCTTATCCTGAAGAAAGGAGCCACAGTGCTTGATGCTGCCAAAAAGATCCACAAGGACTTTTACAAGAACCTCGCGTACGCGAGGGTCTGGGGATCTTCAAAGTTCCCCGGTCAAAGAGTAGAAAAGGAGTACGTCCTCCACGACGGGGACATAGTAGAATTTCACGCCAAGTAAAAAAGCATAAAAAATTAGAGGAGGTAGGAGGGCTCTTCAGCGCCTCCTTTTCTTTGTGGTTTTCTTCTTCTTAGCAGTCTTCTTTTTGGCTGTTTTCTTCTTGGCAGTCTTCTTCTTTTTCTTAGCAGCCTTCTTCTTAGTGGTCTTTTTCTTCTTCTTTGCAGTAGCCTTCTTTTTCTTCTTCTCTTCAAGTTTTCTTATTCCGATCTTCCTCACTCTCGGCTTCCATACCTTGGAACCCATCCACGCAGGGGCATTTTCCGGAGCAGGAACTCTCTCCCTAGAACCTATGTAAATGTGGATCTTCTTCGTTCCCCTCTCCCTGAGCTCAATCCTTTTTATTCCCCTGCTCGCTGCCTTCAAGGCCGCCTGCCTCGGGCTCCTTCCAGTGAACACGTGCTCCGTGTCCTTACCATTTTTGACAAGTACGAAGTACCTCTTTTCCATTCACACTACCTCCGCAAGTTTTTTCGCTATGTGAAGAAAACCCCTTTCCCTTTATAAACCTTTCGCTCAAAACCATTAGCCCGGAAAGAGGGGTTGCTTTGCTTGTGCAGTTTTATGGAGCGCAAAATATAATAACCTTAAAATTATTGAAAAACACATGAAGCCATGGATGATGCTCGTTTTTCTGGCGGCCGTGGTCCTCGTAGGATGCGTTTCCGGCACCGAAAACAGGATAGTAGTAACCAGCCCGGCGTTTAAAGACCATGCCATAATACCCGAAAAGTATTCCTGTGCCGGGCAGGACAAAAGCCCTCCCCTGGAGATAGCGGTAGTTCCTGAAGGAACAAAAAGTTTGGCCATCATAGTCACAGACCCCGACGCACCAGCAGGAGAATTCGTCCACTGGACCGCATGGAACATACCCGTGACCAGCAGGATACCAGAGGGAAGCCTGCCGCAAGGCGCGGTGGAAGGAACCAACGACTTTGGCAGCATAGGGTACGGTGGCCCCTGCCCGCCTCCGGGAAGCGTTCACAAGTACATGTTTAGAGTGTACGCGCTTGACACAACAATAAACCTGCCAATGGGAGCAGGGAAGACTGAACTGGAAAAGGCGATGGAAGGGCACGTGCTAGCAGAGGGGAAACTAGTCGGGATCTACTCCCGCACGGCCTGACAAAACGTTAATAATCTCCGGGGAGAGAAAAATACTAATGATAACAAAAAAACAGGTTGAAGCGCTTAAAAAGGCTAAAAAGGAGGAGATCAAGAAACTTGCAAGAAAGGCAGCCATAAGAGCAAAACTTGACCCTGGAACTCTCCTTCTACAAAAGACACTAAAGGAAAAGAACAAAATGCTGTACGAGATGTACAAGTCAGGCGACCTGTACGTATACCTTCCAAGGGTAGAGGGAAGGCCCATCCCTGAAAAAGAACTGCTTAAAAAGCTTCTTGATATCAACCACTTCTTTCAGAAGATGAAGTATGCCCCGAGCGAGAGAGAAGCGTTCGGCCTCGTGGCAGTCGTATACAAAGCGAACGTGCCCCTAAAAGATCTGGAAGAAGCGGTAAAAGAAATAGACAAGAGGGTAAAAGACCCTGAAGAGAGAAGGGCAAGAAAGAGCGCTTTCCTGCGCAAGATAATAGTGGGTTACAAGACAACAGGATACCGTAAAGAAGATCTAGTAAAGTATGCTCTGGAGCAGACTCTCAGGATAAGAGGAGAAAAGACAACCGCGAGAGAGGGCCTCTGGAGAACCTCTGTGGAGGGCGCGGCGCAGAGAATGGAGAAACTTGGCATTGAGGACAGAGAACTTGAAAGGCTCACAGCAGCAACGCTCTCGCGAGGGAAAGAGGTTAACGTGGACAAGGTGGCAGAAAGCGTTGAAAGGATATCCCGGATGAACCCGGCGTACGGGGAGCAGGCAAGGGAAATGGTAAAAGACGTGCTCTCCTCATCCATGGCGTCAGGCAGGTACACTGAAGAAACAATGCAGGCCCTTGAAGAAAGACTTGAAGAAATGGAGGAAGAAGTCAAGAAAAGAACTAAAAAGAGGGAGTAATCTTCTTTAGATCATGCGGGTAGAACTCATCGCTTTTGATTCCTACGGGGTAAAGTCCAGTTGCGTGAAGATAACATCTGAGGACACCAGCGTGCTCATAGACCCGGGAGTTGCGTTCGAGGCAGGATCGTTCCCGTGGAGCCTGCCCAAGAGACTCGCCATGGAAGCCAGGTACTCCAGGACAATCGAAAAACACATCCGAGAAAGCGATGTGATCGTCTTATCCCACTACCACTACGATCATCATATTCCCTCCCCCTCCTTGTACAAGAACAAGGTCCTCCTTGTCAAGGACCCTGAAAATAAGATAAACAGATCACAGAAGTCCAGAGCAAGGAGTCTTCTGTCAGGACTGAAGGCGGACGTTAGAATAGCTGATGGAAACGAGTACGAGATCAACGGGATCAGACTGCGCTTCTCAGACCCTGCATGGCATGGTGTCCCCGGAACCAAGTTAGGATGGGTTATCATGACAACCCTGGAAACAGAGGGGGTTAGGATACTTCACTCCAGCGATGTGGACGGACCAGTATCAGAAGAACAGGCAGAGTACATAATAAAACAAAAGCCAGATCTCCTTTTCCTGGACGGGTTTCCCACGTACCTCCTGGGATACCTTACCTCTTATTACAATCTGGCGAGAGCCGTGCTGAACACTGAACGGATTGTGAAAAAAGTGGAAAAAACGATCCTGGATCATCACCTGCTCAGGGACTACAGGTACCCTGACTTGTACAAGGTAGTGTACGAGACCGCCGCAAAAAAAGGGTACATCGTCAGGACAGCCGCGGAGGAACTTGGCAAAGAGCCTGCGGTGCTGTCAGCGTACAAAAAGAACGGGCCCACAAAGTGGACCGAATGGAGCTCCCTGACAAGAGAAGACCTGCAAGGATTTATAGAACGGGCTGAAGAAAAGAACCTACTAAAGAGAGGGTTCGGATGAAGAAAAAGAGAAAGAAGATTCAGACACGGTTAGAACACTTTGACGAAAAAGGAAGAAAGCAGAAGATGCTTGAAGAGTACGGTGTAGAGATAACAGAACCCAAGACCAGAAAGGCTGATGAGAGAAAGGCTCTTGAATGGATCAGAAGTCATCCCGGCAAGCCCGTTCCACTACAGTTCTACCGGATACTCAAAAGAATGGCGGGCCTGAAAAGAAGGGCAGGAGAACACCCAGAAAAAAGGCAGACCGTCCTGGAAGACTTTGGAGTGGAAATACCCAAACTGCTGGAAGAACAGGAGAAAACGCTCCGGGAGTACCGCAGGAATAAAAGGGAATTCGAGAGAGAACTCAACTTCAAAAGGGAACTTGCGGACGCTATACTAAAGGGAGAGTACCATACTGAGATCCTTGGGCAGGGAAGACAGTACAAGACAAAAGTGATCAAGTACAAGTACGGTAGGAAAGCGGCAGTCATCAAAATAAGCGAGCCATGGTTTCCTGAAAAGGGGATAGAGGGAGCGTCCAAAGAAGAGTGGGATGAGAAGATACGGCAGACCCAGGAGGCCATAGAAATTCATAAAAGAATAGAAAAAGCGCTTGGGCCGTACGCTGCAAGATACTACGGCACGCAGATTTCCTTCGGAAAGAACGGGGAGGTTGTCGCGGTCCATGTTATGGAAAGAGGACGTCCCCTGCAAAGGTACGTCTACGAAAAAAGGGACGGCAAGTGGGTGAAAGTAGGGGAAGTGCCTGTAAACTATGATGACATAAGAAATTCTCTCCCTGATGCTGTGCGCATTATATTTGACGAATGCAGGGCAGGAATCCACCCAGATCCTCACCCGAGCAACCTCGCAAAACGAATAGAGGTCAGGAAAAAAGAGCCGGAGTACATGGTAATAGACACTTTCCACGACGAGCCACTGTACGCGGGCAGGCCCAAGTTCGAGGCGTACATGGCAGTATACCTCCGCAGGCTCGCGGAACTGTTCCCAAAAGAGTACAGGAGACTGCACGAGGAAGCGTACAAGTTCATTGAAAAAGAGTACGGCAGGTACGTCATGGAGAAAGTAAAAACCCGGACAGAAGCAGAGCTCGAGAAACTCAGGAAGGCAGGAGAACTTCCTGAGTAGAGGAGGAAGCTTAATTGGTCACGCAGTGGATAATCCCAAAAGACTTCGTGAGCAAATACTCAAAGATACTTGGGGACGAGGTACGCGAGTTCATAAAATACTGTAAGATACCGACAAGACCAGCGGTCCGGATCAACACCCTGAAAAAAAGAGTGGAAGAAGTGCTGCGAGAGATAGACTTCATGAGCCCAGAAAAGATCCCCTTCTGCGACTACGCGTTCAGAATAAACTACGACAAGCCAGGCAATACCCTCTCTCACTTCCTAGGACACTACTACGTGCAAGACCCTGCATCCCTCGTGCCAGTAATACTGCTGGCACCAAAACCCGGCGAGAAGGTGCTTGACATGACAGCAGCCCCCGGAGGGAAAACAACCCACATCGCGCAACTCATGGAGAACAGGGGAACAGTGGTCGCTAATGACGTGCGGCTGGAGAGAGTGAAGATGCTGCGGAGCAACCTTGAGAGGATGGGAGTTCTGAATACCATCGTGACGATGAACGACGCGATGAGCCTGGGATACAAGAAATCTTTTGATAAGGTCCTTCTAGATGCTCCCTGCTCCAGCGAAGGAGAAGTGCGAAAACGATGGAACGCGCTGTCAGGCTGGAGTCAGCGCAGGGTGGAACAGTTCTCCAGAGTGCAGAAGAGAATGATCAAAAGGGCTGTCGCCGCGGCAAAACCCGGAGGGACCATAGTATACTCAACATGCACTCTCAGCCCAGAGGAAAACGAAGAGGTCATTCAGTATGCTTTGGAGAATCTTCCTGTGAAAATCGTGCGGCAGAGGATAAAAGGGTTAAAGCACAGGCCCGGGCTTGAGGGATACGATTGCAGGGACTGCCTGAGGATATGGCCTCAGGATAATGACACCATAGGATTCTTTGCATGCAAGATGGTGAAAACAGCATGAGGTTCAAAAAGATTGATCCCGAACAGGTCATAGAATTCCTGTCAAGAGAGTATGGAGTGCCCGAAAAAGAGCTTGCTAACCTCTCTTTCTGGTCTTCAGGCAAGAGGGTGTGGGCATCGTCTGACGTGATCTTGCCAAAGGGAGTGAACATTCAAGGGATTGGGATAGTGATAGGCAAAATGAAGGAAGGGAGGATCATTCCATCAAACGCGCTGTTCAAGAATTTCACGATAACCAAGAAGAAGATAGAACTAAGATCAGAAAAGGAAGTGAGAACCTTCATGTCAGGGGGGACTATCAAAATAGACAACGGCCCGAGGGGAATCGTGTGCGCCTCGTACAACGGAGAGAATATTGGAAAAGGGCTCAGCAACGGGAAAGAGGTATTAAGCCAGGTTCCAAAAGAGTTTAGGGCCAAGGGAATTCACATCCCCTAACCCAAAAAGAAAGGAAAAGATTTATTCTATTTTTATTAGGTGTCCTCCGGATTCCTTCTTTTTCTTAGGGAGCCGTATTTCCAGCACCCCGTTCTTCAGAGTGCTCTTGGCCCTCCTGCAGTCAACTTCAACAGGAAGAGAGATTCCCCTCTTGAAGGAAGACGCGGTCCTCTCAGAGTAATAGTAATTCTCCTTCCTCTTCGTCTTCTTCTCCGAAACCTTGGCGCTTATCTCAATATAGTCCCCCATGCACCTTATCTTGACATCCTCCTTTTTTACACCCGGAAGGTCCATTGTTATGACTATCTCTTTTCCGTTGTCAAACATATCCATCGCGGGTATGGAAACAGTGCCTGAGACAGAAGATGCCATCCTCTTGTACGAGGAAAACAGCCTGTTCAAGTCCCTCTGTATCTCCTCAAAAGGATCCCAGTACATCATGATCACCTCCAAAAATTGAGAAGGATTAGGTATAATAAAAGCGTTTGCTCTAACAGTGATTGATGGCTCGTGGAAAAAAGTGCAGGGCTCTCGCGGAAAGCCTGAAACGGAAGAAAGAACGGCTTAAAAGGAGAGTGGTCCTCATAAGAGAAAAATGGAACAAGGCCAGTCCGGACTCAGGATTTCTCGTGATAAACAAGAAGTACGAACCATACTTTTCCTCAGGGGCCTGGAAACTCCCTCATGCCTTAACCAAGGTGGAAGAAGGGACCCGGCTGAAGGAGAAAAGCACTCACGGGGTATTCCCAACCTATGCGATGAAACCCCTGAAACAAGAACAGGAAGAGGCAGACTACACCCGGGGCCAAGGAGTTATAGGCGCTCCCCTTGTAGTAAAGCCTTACTCTTTCAAGGACCCTCGCGCCCAGAAGATAAGAACAGAATTCGAGAACACCCTTAAAGCCTACGAGAAGGGAATAAGCACAGTAGAACCTGTAGCAGTATACGTAGACCCCAAAACCAGGACAGGTTACCTGTACACCCTCGCTAAACCCGCAGGAGTTCCCCTGTCCAAGATAAGGTATAACAGGATGTCAGAGAAAAAGAGAAAAACGATACTATCTGAGACCGCCAAGCAGATGAAATCCTGGCATGACAAGGGATTCCTGCACAATGACGCGAAACTAAAGAACTTCTTGTATGATAATATCGAGAGCAAGCTCAAACTTCATCTTAACGAGCTCGCAAAAAAAGACCGTGAAGCCCTTCAGCTTAGGATAGGAGAACAAGAGGTCCGGCCAAAGGGCAAGGCAAAAGTCCGGATAGAGCCTGTAGACCTGGAGAACGCAAAGTTCCTGACCAAAAGCGCGAGCCCGAGGGACAGAGGGTTTGATCTTGCCATGTTCCTCGGGGACGCGGTGTATCACGGGCTTGTCAAGAACGAACAGGATCTGAGACTGTTCCTGGAAAGCTATGACCCTGGAAACTCGGAATTCTGGATTCAGGAACTCAAGCACAGAATAAAAGAGCACAAGAAGGATCCTGTGATCCAAAACCTTAGAAAAGTGCTGAAATAACAATCTTAAAATTTTATAAATATATCTTCTTTTGTTTTCCTTATGAAATCAGCTTTGGCTATGTTCATCGTACTTTTAGTAATAATCCCTCCTGCTCTCTCGGACGGGTTTGGGTACAGTACATTAACAAGAGAAGTTCTTCCTATGAAACAGACTTCCCAGGTAGCATTCATAGACTGGAATGAAAAAGAGTATACGCTGGATCTGTACGTGACAATAGGCCCCAGCGAAGGCGAGTTCTATTGGATCATCCCCTTTGACAGGATCCCTGAAGAAGTGTCCGTGAGCAAGTACTCCTCTTCTGACTATCAGCAGAGGATAGACTGGTACAGGAACAGGGTATGGAAAGTTAAAAACTCAGAATACCTGGTTGATGACGCGTTCAACAAGCAAAAGTTTGTGATCCTGGCGAATCCCGTCCTGGTCCCACTCATGGCCCTATACCCTCTAGGGCAATTGAGCGGCCTGGTAGGAATCAACATCGGCGGGGGCTGGAAAACCACCACCTCCAAAACAGTCAAACCTCTGAAATCATTTTCTCTGGGAGAATTCGGGACAGCGGAAGTGTACGATTCCAAAGGAATGAGTCTGGACCAGTTCTTCGAAGAAAAGGGGCTACCTATACCAAAGGAGCTGGAGAAGTACTCTAACAAAAAGATCGTGGTTTTCAGGCTGAACAAACTTGACAGCCCCACGAACTTGCTCGTGTCATTCAAGTTCAAGAGCAACGGAAGCCTGTTCTATCCTTCCAGCACCACGAGCTTGTGGTCTGACTACGAACAAGAAGACTTCGTAGTGTACATCCTACTCCCAAGGGACTTTTCAGTAAGCAATGCCAGCGTACGCCCCTCAGGAGAGGTGACTGGTCCGGAACACACTTACGTTTACTATTACGGAAGTAACAAAGTGTTCAATAATGACATCAGACTGGAACTGGAAAAGGAAAACAAGCCATTCCGACTCTCTACCTGGATTAACCTGTACATTCCCCTGGACTGGGTTACCACAATACTCATGGCATGCATAATGTGGCTTTCACCTTACTGGATTCTCAAAAAAATGGGAGCGTGGTCTGGGCTTAGCATTGAAATGTTTTTGAGATATTGCGTTTATGCACTCATGATAGGCCTTTTCATATGGCCGTTCATGCTCATCTTGTGTATGGTGTAAGGTGGGAAGGATGGAGAAAGAAAAGTGGATCATGCTCGAGCTCGTGATCGTAACAGCCATAAGTGTCCTCTTTGTTGTTGCCATTTCATCCCTAAAAGGCTCCACAGGATTTCTTGGCGTTATCCTGCCCTGGCTGGTGGTACTCTCTGCTGTCCTCCTGCCTTTCTCGATGCAAGGGGATAACAAAAGAACAAGATTGCTCGCAGCAGCAATATTTATGGTTGGGGCTGCAGGAATCGTGTGGCAGATCAGACTGCTAATATTCCTCGGCGCAGGATACCTTTTGATAGGGATGGCAGCAAGTATATTGTACCTAACTCCTTTCATTGTGAGAAAGCTTTCTCCTGCGCGTGATCCTATCATGAACTGGTACAAGAACCTGCCCGAAAAAAAGAAACTGAAAGTTGCTCTTGGGATAATAATACTCGCGTTGGTGTGGGTTTTGGCCATTTTCTGGATGGCTAACCTAAGCCACACAGAATGGAAGCCACGGACGGTTAATGTTATCGTAGGCCCCTTTAGGACAACGATGCTAAACACATTAATGAAAGCTCGTGCGTATCCTGGAACGATATTCTCTCGTGCCGAAACACCCTTTCAGTTCAATGCACTAGAAGAAATCTCTGGAGAGGAATTTAAAGAAACCGGAACGCCGGTTTACTTTGCTTGCTCTGAAGACCTGCAAACTGAAGGCATGTGTAGCATAGAAGGAGAAAACGAGAGCATCCCCTCTGGCTTTGGAACAGAATTAAACGTGAAGGAGACCTTCGAAGAGAAAGTGTATGCCATGTGCACCAAGGAGTACTGTTGTGTGAGCGTAGGAGATGTAGAACTGCTGAAAGAATGTGAGTAATGGAGCCTCGGGTGGGATTCGAACCCACGGCCTGCGGTTTACGAGACCGCCGCTCCACCAGCTGAGCTACCGAGGCTTTCGGCCGCAGATCTGATCTTCTTTTAGGAACAAAAAGAATTTTAATGCTTCCTTTTGATCATCGTACGTGAGCCGTTTAAGAGCTTCTTCTGGGCTCACCCAAGCGTAACCAGAGTGCTCTCTCTCGTCTATCCTGACAGGGCTCCCGTCGTGCTCTACAGAGTAAAGCATTAGCCTGACACCTTCCCACGTGTCACCGTCCTTCGGAAGGGGCCTTGACCACTTGTACTGGAGGATATAGTCCAGCTTCTCGTACTTGGGGTTCTCTATGCCCACTTCTTCCCTAAGTTCCCTGAGCAGGCAGTCCTCCTCTGTTTCCCCAGGAAGCATTCCTCCCTTTGGGAGCTCCCAGCCTACCCAGTTCAAGTGCCTGTGCAGCAGGAGCACCTCCATTCCATCCTTTTTCTTGCGCCACACGACAGCACAGACTCCTGGACGGTACTTGACCATACCAAAACCCCCTCATCCCGAACAAACTGGAGAGTTTAATAAGCATTCCCTCTTTTATTATGATGGGATGGCGAAGATAAAAAAGAGGAAGATAGGCAGCTGGTACGAGACAGAAGTGTCAGGGAACAAGGTGCTGAAAAGGCTTAAAGAGAGTGTGCTGGCGGACTACAACAGACGACTGGAAAGGATTCTAGAGTGGGAAAAAGAGGAAATTCTGAGAGAGTTCAGAAAGCATTTTAAGAGAAAACCAAGGTATTCTGTCAAGATATCAAAAGACGGGAAGGTCATCGTGAAAACGAATCTGCCGGACAAGGAAGAGAAGATCCTGAAAGACATAATAAAGAGCAGGATAGAAAAGGCCATGAGCATCATCCCCGAAGTGAACAAGGTGGTGTACGAAAGCGTTAAAAAGGCCCTTCCTGAGAACGTTCCGAAGAGGTTCGCGCCTGAAAAGATTGATGAGGTCTACGAGTACGGCGGGCGGACGCTGTACACCCTGCACAGGGACGCGCCCATAAAAGAGGTGCAACAGGATTACTCCAGGATACTGGACCTTTCCTTCAAGGCGTTCAAGAAGGGAGTTATCCTTGACACTCATTCTGGAAACTGGACAAAAACAAAGGACGGAAGGATATTGTACGTGGATTTTGAACCTCACTCCGTGACACTGGCGAGAGGACTGTTCCACGAGAGGATCCCCCAGCAGGATCTTGCCCTGAAAAGGTTTGTGGACTCTCTGGAGGAGATGATCTACTTCGCCGCGCTAGAGCGCCAGGGAAAAGAAAGCGAGAGGATGATCAACCACCTGCTCAAGGAGATACGCGAGAAAGCATACTCCGAACTGCCCGCCGAACAGGCAGACAGGCTGGTTAACGATGTCCAAACATTCGTCGGCAGGCTCAAGGCAAGAAGAAAGTTAAGGGGGTCTTAACCACACCACCACAAGCCCTAGTACAAGGAACCCGCTAACGTACAATGCCTTCGTCCACCCGAAAGAGAGGTGGTGGAACAGCAAGGCGAACGCTGCAAAGAACATCAGGAGAGTGACAGAGTACTCCAGCATACCCCCCGTTTTCATCTTTCCGGCCTGGAGTTTTTTCTTTCCCGGCCAGAGCAGATGCACGCCCTCAGGAGTAAGCGCGTCTCCCAGCACGTGCGTGGCAAACCCTATTAGGAACAACTGCGCCGGAAGAGTGCCGAGGTTGTCCGCGATCAGGAGGCCCATTATTACCGCGAACCATATGTTATGGAAGAGCTTCCTGTGCAGCCCTTTCATGGGAAGATCGAAATCAGGGAGCATGGCGCCCAGGAGCACGAAAAGATAATAGGATAGAGGTATCGGCTGGAACGCCAGGGCTAAAGAGAACGCGAACAAACTGAGCGAAAGATGGCCTGCTCTGTTCATGCTCTCCCCCGTGTTTTCTTAAGGCAGCAAAACCAATAAAAAGCATTCAGTGAGAAAAAGAGGATGGTGGGATTCATGGTGAAGATAGTGTTCTTGGGAGCTCCTGGTTCTGGGAAGGGAACCTACTCTGAAAGAATAAGCCCGAAACTGGGCGTCCCTCACATCAGCACAGGAGACATTTTCAGGGAGGCGGTCGCCAAAGGAACGGAACTTGGGAAGAAGGTGAAAGAGTACCTGGAATCAGGCTCGCTCGTTCCTGACGAGATCACGATCCAGGTGCTGAAAGAGAGGATATCCCAGCCCGACTGCGAGAAGGGATTCATACTGGACGGATTCCCGAGAACGCTCGAACAGGCCAAGGCACTTGACCAGATAACAGACATAGACATAGTTATCCTCTTGAACCTGCCTGAGGAACTGATAGTCAAGAAACTTGCAGGAAGGAGGGTGTGCGAGAAGTGCGGGAAGATCTACAACGTTGCAGACATATCCTACGGGAAACTGAGGCTGCCGCCCATGCTCCCTAAGAATCCTGAGGGCGTATGCGACGAGTGCGGCGGCAGGCTGGTCCAGAGAGAAGATGATAAAGAAGAAGTGATCAGGGAGAGGCTGAAAGTGTACCACGAGCTGACAGAACCCATAATAGAATACTACAAGAACCAGGGCAAGCTCGTCACCGTGGAAGTTGACGCTCCAGCGGACGAGATGGCCGAAAAAATCCTGAAGATTATTAGGGAAAAGACAGGGAAGGAATGAGAAACGGTTATAAACACCTTAAGATAAAAAAGAACAAGAACGGGGAAAAAGGAGGCCTTAACTTGAAGTCCATGATCACCGCGTCACTCAAAAAGGCTAAAAAGAAGCCCAAGCAGGCTGGCACTAAAAAGACTGGCAAGAGCCAGCACATTGAAGGGATAACAGACGAAGAACTTGAAAAGACCCTGCGGGAAAGCTCTGCCAGGATAAAGGTCGTCGGAACCGGAGGGTCGGGGAACAACACCATCGCGAGAATGAACGAGATCGGAATCTACGGGGCTGAACTCATAGCAGTCAACACTGACGCGCAACACCTGCTGAACACCCCCGCAGACAAGAAGGTGCTCATAGGAAAAAAGCTCACCAACGGGCTTGGGGCAGGATCCAACCCTGAAATAGGAGAGGCTGCCGCAAAGGAGTCAAAGGCAGAGCTTGAAAAGGTGCTCAAAGGAAGCAACCTGGTGTTCATAACCTGCGGTCTCGGAGGAGGGACAGGAACAGGCTCTGCCCCCATAATCGCGCAGGTCGCGAAGGAGCTTAACGCCCTAACAATAGGGATCGTCACCCTCCCGTTCTCGGTGGAAGGCAGGAAAAGGCTTGAGAACGCTATCGGAGGGCTGAAAAAGCTCAAGAAGGCCTGTGATACAGTCATAGTCATACCTAACGACAAGCTTCTGGAGATAGTGCCGGAACTGCCCCTAAACGCGGCGTTCAAGGTGGCTGATGAAGTGCTCACCAACGCTGTGAAAGGCATTGCAGAGATGATAACCAAGCCAGGCCTCGTGAACCTTGACTTTGCCGACGTGAAAACAATACTCGAGAACGGCGGCGCGGCAATGATCGGCCTAGGAGAGTCCAGTGCAGACTCCAGCTCAGAAACAAGGGCTCTCGAGGCCATAGAAGAAGCGCTCAATTCCCCGCTTCTGGACGTTGACATATCCGAAGCGGACAGGGCACTCATCAATGTGGTGGGAAGCCCGGACATGACCCTAAAAGAGGCTGAGATAATCTGCGAGGCCGTAGCTAGCAAGATTCACTCTAACGCGCACATAATCTGGGGAGCGATGATATCAGAGGACATGCCCAGGAACACCATAAGAGCAATGATAGTGATCGCAGGAGGCAAGGTACCATACTTTGACATAGAACCAGGAGCAGGCCCCGACCTGGACATAGAGTACGTAAAGTAAAAAAAGGGATGAGCGATGAGACTGAAAACGTTCTTAGACAACGCTATCAGGATTCTCAAACTGGCAAGAAAACCCACTAAAGAAGAGTTCAAACTAGTAGCCAAGATAACAGGGCTGGGAATACTGCTCATAGGGGCAGTAGGGTTCATGGTGCTCGCCATAAAACACATTTTCCCATCAATATGAACAGGACGGTGGAAGGTAATGGCTTTGTACGCTGTCAGGACCACTATAGGCCAAGAGAAGACAGTAGCCGAGTCCCTGAAAACAAAGCAGAAAAAGCACGGGGAGGACATATACTCAATAGTGTACATTGACTCCTTCAGAGGGTACCTGCTCATAGAAGCTGAAAGCGAGGAAGAAGTCAAGAAGGTTTCGTACGGAGTACCCCACGTCAAGGGTGTTGTGAAAGGAGAGATGGACTACTCCGAAGTAGAGAAGTTCCTGGAACAGAAGCCGCTAATAGAGGGAATAAGCAGGGGAGACATCGTCGAAATCACCAGCGGAGCGTTCAAAGGAGAAAAGGCAAGGGTTATAAGAGTAGACGAGAGCAAAGAAAAGGTTACCGTGGAGGTCATAGAAGCCACGGTGCCAATCCCGATAACAGTGAACGCGTCGGCAGTAAGAAAGACAACACTATAAAAAGGTGGTATGATATGGCTGAAAAAAGGATCAGCGCACTAGTAGAAGGAGGGAAAGCAACCGCAGGACCACCGATAGGACCTGCACTAGGACCCCTTGGAATAAACGCGGGTAAAGTAGTTGCTGAGATAAACGAGAAAACCAAGGAGTTCGCGGGAATGACAGTCCCGGTAACAATCATAGTAGACACTGACACTAAAGAGTACAGGATAGAGATCGGAACACCTCCCACTTCAGCGCTCATAAAAAAGGTCATAGGAGTAGAGAAGGGATCTGGAAACCCCAAGGAAGTCAAGATAGCTGACCTGCTAATAGACGAGGTCATCCAGATAGCAAAGTCAAAACAGGAAGCATCACACGGCAAGGACCTAAGGGCTATAGTAAACGAGGTTCTTGGAACCTGCCTGAGCATGGGAGTGACGGTAGAAGGGAAAGACCCCAGAGAAGTACAGAAAGAAGTAAAGGAAGGCAAGTACGACGAAAAAATAAAAGGAATCACACCACTGAAAGAACTTTCTCCAGAAGAAAGACAGAAAAGAGCCCAAAGAGCAAAACAGCTTACAGAAAAGAAAGAAGAAACAACCGGTAAGGGCAAGAAGAAAAAGTGACCCTTACCAAAACCTTTATATACCCAAACAAGAGATAAGATTAAAAGCGTCTCCCGCAAGCACTATCCCTTTTGGGGATAGGAGGGGCATTCTAAGTGGATTGGGTTAAAGCAATAAAAGAGGCCAAAGAAAAGTCAAAGAAGAGAAACTTCATCCAGTCCCTAGAGTTAATACTCAATTTTGAGAGGGTTGATTTTTCCAAGACAGAAAACAGGATAAACATGGACGTTCTCCTGCCCAAGGGCAGGGGCAAGGACGTCAAGGTAGCAGTCATAGCGGGAAAAGAACTTCTTCCTGAAGCGAAAAAGACCGCTGACAAGGTACTAACAGAAGAGGATGTCGTGAAACTAGGCAAGGACAAGAAGGAAGCTAAAAAGCTGGCCAGCCAGTATCATGCGTTCATATGCCAAGCGAATCTCATGCCTTTGGTCGGTAAGGAGCTCGGCCAGGTTCTCGGACCAAGAGGCAAGATGCCCACTCCAGTTCCACCCAACGCGAAACTGGAGCCTATAATCAAGAGGCTCAAGAACAGCGTGAAGATAAGGACTAAAGGAAAGTTCCTGCCCACCCTGCACGCTCCGATAGGAACAGAGGACATGAGCGACGAGGACCTAGCGGAGAACGCAAAGGCAGTATACAACGCGGTAGTGCAGAAACTGCCTCAGAAGGAGGCTAACGTCAAGTCCGTGTACATTAAGACGAGCATGGGCCCCAGTGTAAAGGTGGTGTAGAATGCCAGCAGAATGGAAACAAAGGGTAGTGCAAGAAGTCAAGGAGATGGTCTCCGGCAGCAAGGTAGTTGGGATCGTAAGCCTGCTTAACCTGCCTTCTGCACAGTTCCAGGAAATAAAGAAAAAACTAAGGGGCTCTGCGACCATCAAGGTGTCACGATCACGCTTGCTCAAGATGGGCCTAGAACAGGCTGGAGAAGAATACAAAGTTCTCGAGAAATACATCGAAGGACCCTGCGCGATAATCGTCTCTGAAAAAGACCCGTTCGAACTGTACCAGGTAATAAAGAAGAACAGGACCAAAGCATACGCCAAGCCAGGGATGATAGCAGAGGATGACATAATAGTGGAAGCAGGAGACACTGGAATACCAGCAGGCCCTGCTCTCGGAGAACTGAAGGCAGCCGGCCTGCCTGTCAAGCTTGATCAGGGCAAGATCGCCGTGCTCAAAGATACTGTGTTCGTGAAGAAGGGGGAGATAGTAACCCCTGAAAAAGCAGCGATCCTAGCCAAGCTGGACATAAAACCCATGGAAATCGGCCTGAAGATAAAAGCATTGTACGCTGACGGCATCGTGTACGAGCCAAGCGTGCTGGACATAGACACTGAAAAGGTGTTCAACGACTTTATCACAGCACACTCTCAGGCAGTCAACCTGTCTGTTAACGCAGGAATCATAAACAAGTACTCAATACAGCCTCTGTTAACCAAGGCGGTCTCTGAAGCCAGGGCCCTGGCCTTGGAGGCCAACGTGTACACCAAAGAAACAATAAAAGACATAATAATCAAGGCCCACAGGGCCGCAGAAGCGCTCAAGACAAGAACAGGATAATGCTTTAAGGAGGTATGAAAAATGGAATACGTGTACGCAGCACTCTTGCTACACTCTGCCGGAAAAGAGATAACAGAGGACAACGTGAAGAACGTCCTCAAGGGAGCAGGAATAGAGCCTGACGACGCGAGAGTAAAAGCGCTGATAGCCAGCCTCAAGGAAGTGAACATAGAAGAAGCGATCAAGCAGGCTGCAGTCGCACCAGCCGCAGCACCGGCAGCACCAGCAGCTGCACCGGCAGAAGAGAAGAAAGAGGAAAAGAAGGCTGCAGAAGAGGAGAAGAAGAGCGAGGAAGAAGCAGCGGGAGGACTAGCATCCTTGTTCGGATAAACCTTTTTATACCCCCTCTCCCTCTCTTAGATGCAAGGGTGAACAAGGATGCCTGCAAAAAAAGCTGCCAAGAATAGTAATGAGAAGGTATTCAACTACCTTCTGGTACAGTACTTGAAGGAAATGTCCAACGAGCTCACTTACTTGCTCCTGGTAGTCGCTGCTCTCTTCCTGTTCATGATCCTGGATGTACTGCCGGAGATAACAGGCAGGCCGCCCATAGAATCATACTCTGCTGTCAGGACAGTGTTCATAATCCTGGTGGTAGGAGGATTTTTCCTTTTCGGAATATCCAACGCAACCAAGAAGAGGATTGAAAAACAGATGATCAGGATCCTGTCCTGAGAACATTACTTCTTTCAGTGGTTTATTCTAGCATAGGCCGCGGGCTGTTTCAGCCCGTGTCCTGTAACCAGTAGCACTATTCTCTCGTCAGTCCTGCCTATTTCCTTCTCCACCGCGGCAAGGGTCGCGGCACTGGCCGGCTCGGCGAAAATGCCTTCAGCAGCCAGTTTTTTCATGGCCCTGAGAATCTGGTTGTCTGTGACAGAGCAGAAGAAGCCCTTAGACTCGTTGACCGCGTCAATTGCTGTCCAGCCGTTAAAAGGTTCTTTGACTGCTATGGACGAGGCGATAGTGTGCCTGCCTGGGTCTGGCATCGGGAACCGGTCAAGCCCCTCTTCCCACGCTCTCACGATCGGAGAAAAGCCCTCGGCCTGGACTCCAACCATGACAGGAAGTTTTTTAGACGCTCCCGCCTGCTTGAGTTCCTTGAACCCCTTCCACACCGCGGTGAAAAGGCCGCCTGTCCCGACAGGCACTACCACAGTGTCAGGCACGCCTATTTCTTCAAATATCTCGAACGCGACAGTCTTTTCTCCTTCAAGGTAGTAAGGATTCACTCCTGTCATGGCGATGTAGTATTTTCTCCTGTTCTCCCAGAGTTTTGAGAAGCACTCTGAGAACGTTCCTTTAACCTTTCTCACCCTCGCACCATACGCTATTATCTGGGTTATCTTCTGAGGGGGAGTGTCTTCGGGCACGAAAACTTCCGCGCTGATGTTCGCATAGGCAGAGTACGCGGCAACGCTCGCGCCCATGTTTCCTGTGCTCGCGACACCCACCTTACCGTACCCTTCTCCCAGCGCGTGGGAGATGACCAGAGCAGTGCCCCGGTCTTTAAATGAGCCAGTGGGATTATCTCCCTCGAACTTGTAGTACATTTCAGGATACTTTCTGACAAAATCCCTGTTCTTGACGAGAGGAGTCCATCCTTCTCCCATGCTTATTCTTTCCTTGACCGGAGGGAGCATTCCAGAATACCGCCAGACGCCCTCTCCCTCGGGATTCCAGAGCGTTTTTCCTTTCCACAGGAGAACTGACCCGCAGCGGCAGAAGTACCTGAACCTGGAGTAAGTCTTCCCGCATTCAGGACACTCAAACATTTCACGGACACCCTACCGAGTACTTCTGGAAACTGAACCTCATTTCCTGCGGCAGCACGTTCTGTCCGCCGCCAACCCCTCCGTAGTAAACTTGGCTGGCGTTTTCTTTCCCGCACGTTGCCCACACTCTCGTATAGTAGTAGTCAGCCGGGCTTAACGAGAACGTGACCTCGCCTGTTTCGTTGGTGTAGTACGTCTTTTCGTACCCTGTGAACTTTCTTAGCGTGATGGCCACATTGTCTAGGGGGTTGTTGTCTGCTCCTACGGCAGTAACGTGGTACTCTATCTTGTCGGATGGCACGCAGTTGAAGATTATCGTGCTCGGGACAGGGTCGTAGCCCACTCTCGGCAGGGAAACGTTCCACGCCTGGCAGTAGTACTTCTCGCCGTCCGAGGTGGTGCCGTACCCGTAGACCCACGCCCAACCTGGGGTCATGTTTATCTCGTAAAACCGAGAGTACCAGGGTGGATCGTACCTGAAAGTCTTTGACCCGTCAACAGAGTGCTTGAAATACACTACCCACTTTGACAGTAGGGAACTGCTCTGATCTTTCTTGAACTGGACTTTTATCGGGCGCTTGTAAAGGCTGCAGTTCAGTTTAATCCTTTCCCCGCCGTACAGGTACGTGTTGTACAGTGTGACGTTGTACCTTTCTCCGCAGTAAATGCCCAGCTGGTACTTCAGATGGGGCCAGGTGTAATCACTTGGTATTATCTTGAGTTTCGCGGTTTTCTTCTCCGTGACGTTCACGTACTCGTACACGCTCTTGTTCACGGAGGCAGTTGCCTTGAAGGTTATGTTCCCTTTAACTTTTTTTTCCGGTTTTACCGTTACAGTAACCTCTACGAGAGCCCAGCTGGGTATTGCGCTCTGGTTGCCTATAAGCTCCACTGGAATGGAGGGAATGCATTTTACTTCCACGGTCTTGCCGAATGGGTCAAAGTCCACTTCCTTCGGGATGCCCACATCCTTCCTATTCTCCCCACAGTCTAGTTTCAGCTTGTAGGGAGCATCGGCCTCTGAAAGGTCTTTTACCGTGACAACCCCTGAGGGTCCTTTGTACAACAGGCTCCCGTCACGGGAGTACAGTTCTATCGTGCCATTCTCATACGTTTTACCGAAATGGTCTAATACTCTCACGACAAGATCCATTTTAGCGCCTGTTTCCAGGGGGTTGCATACAACCTCCACTTGAACAGGGGTCTTGTTGGATATTATCACCTGTTCCTTCTTTGTCCCTTCATACCCTTCTGGGCACGTTACCGACACCAGGTACGGTTCTTCTGAAGCGGGAAGATCCTTGACGTGCTGAACTTCGTAAATGTCCTTGTCAAAAACGTTCTTTTTGCCGTGAGTGATCGTCAGGTGCGCTCCGCCAACAGGACTTCCGTCAGGGGCCTGCACGCTCACCACTATTTCCCCTTTCACTACTGCCTGCTGGACAGGTTTTTCCTCAGGCTTGGTCTGGTTCCCTTGGGGTCCTGGACCTCCAACGCATCCCAGCACCAGAATAATCAGGGCCACAATCAATAGGATTGCTTTCTTCACGCGGAATCACCGGATAAGAAGGAAGAAAAGAGCGTATAAAAAGGTTACAGGTGCACTTTTCTCGCAGAGGAGAGGGTCTTGTTAACAAGGTCCTGGAGGTCTATCTTCTTTTCTTCTTCCTCTATTCTTTTGAGTCTTGCCCTGGTGGCCGGCTTGGGGGGCACGATCATACAACACGCGGCCGGTCTTATGGAAATATCGTAAGTGCCTATCTCCTTGGCCACCGCGATTATGTCTTCTTTATCCCAGCCTATGAGCGGCCGTATGATCGGGACCTTTAACGCAGAGGATTCTGTGTAAATGTTCTGCAGGGTCTGGGAGGCCACCTGCGCAAGGTTTTCTCCGGTTATCAGGAAGTCATACCCTTCCTTCAGAGCAAGTTCTGAGGCTGTCCTGAACATCATCCTCCTGCAGAGTACGCACTGGAACTTCCTGTCACAGTTTCTGGCGAACTCTGCAAGGTTCTGCCCGTGAGGGAGCACGTACGCGTGCTTGAACCCCAGCACCCGCATGCAGTCGAGCGCTCGCTCGCGGGTGTCATCCCCTGCGAATGGGAAGTTATCAAAGTATACTGGCATCTGCTCGTAATCCCTGAGAACGTATGACGCAACCGGAGAATCTATTCCCCCGGATATCAGTGTGAGTGCTCTGGGCCTCATGATCTCATCCAAAAAACTGCTGTTTTTTCCATGGCCTCCAGCAGAATGCTCTTGTCAGGATCGGTGAACAACACCTCTTTTTTGACAAACTCTTTCTTAAATTCTTCCCAAGTCCTGCTGCAGTCCTCGTTCCAGCAGATGAAGACCGCTTCGTCTCCCTTAACCCTCGCCTTTTCCAGAGCCCTGCTCACTTGACGTTCTCCTGAAAGCCGCACCAGAAGCTCCATTTCAGGACTCCGGGAGATATTGTTCTGCTGCTCGAAAGCTTTTAAAACCTCTAGCACGGAATGTTTTGCGTGGGTAGGGCCCGCCACAACTTCCGGGCTTACTACCTGCACTAGATTATGGTTTCCTATCCAGTCAGCAAGACCCTGACTGGTCTTCAGGAAAACCTTTTTAACCAAAATGTTCATAAGAATGCTTACGATCCTTTAGAATATTAAAGTTTATTGAAAGGGTGTTAGGATGGCAGTATCTCACGCGAGAGACAGGAAGAAGATCACTGGAGGAAGGGTAGGCAAGAAAAGAGACAAAAGGAAGAGCGAACTGGGAAGAGAGCCCACCATGACAAAGGTCTCGGAAAAGCAGAAAGTGAAGAAAATCAGGGTCAGAGGCGGGAACGTGAAGGTCAGAGTAATGCACGCCGCTTACGCTAACGTCATGGACCCTGAAACCAAGAAGGCCCAGAAAGTCAAGATACTGACAGAAAAGAGCAATCCTGCGAACAGGAACTTCGCGAGGAGGAACATACTAACCAAGGGAGCGATAATAGAGACCGAACTGGGGACCGCCAGGATCACCAGCAGGCCCGGACAGGACGGCACAGTGAACGCAATCTTGATAGAAAAGAAGGCCTGAACATCCACTCTCTTTTTCTATGTCTCGCGGCCGAAACCAAAAGGACTGTACGTCAGAAGATCAGCAGCAGTACCACTCTGTTATCTTGCCTTCAGGCTTGCCGAACGGGTTCCCGTACCTTCTCACGTTCTCTATCATTTTCCTGTTGGCCTCTGTCTCTATTCCCTTGGACACGAGCTCCTTGCGCTTCCTCAGAATCTCTTCCGAGAGGGTGATGCCTGCAGGGCATGCCTCGTCACATGCCTTGCACAGAGTGCAGGAGTAGAACGCTTCGAGATCGTCCAGTCTGCCGTGCAGGACAGCCCTCCCTCTTGCGCCTGTTGATTCCAGAAGCTCTGCGAGGTATACCGAACACGTTTTGCACATCCCGCACTGCACGCACCCGATACTGTTCTTGGATTCAGAGTACTTGGACGAGTCTATTACTTTGCCTGGGTTCATTATCCCTTTAGGGTCATATTCTTTCTTCAGCCTTTCCAGCTTCTGCCTACGTTCTTCTGGAACATACTTTACTTTCTTTATCCCGTAACCGTGTTCTCCAGAAGCCAAGCCTCCTAAGGACCTGACGAGCTCGTGCATTTCTGGGATCAGGTGCTTGTTTTCTTCTGAGAACCGAGGGTGTAGAATACCATACCCGATGTGTGCTGCTGTGGGCACATTTCTCTCCAGGAGCCAGCCGAGGACCTTATCTAGCCCGTCTTCAGGGACCCACGGATCTTCTATTATCGTGTATCCTGCTGCCGCCCTGGCTGGTCCAACGTTTTCCCTGAGCTCTACTAGTTCTTTTAGCCTGTCACGGGTTTCTCCCCTTTCGTCAGCGTACCCTATCAGAAGGTGATGCGCTTCTGGAAGTCCAACGAGCTTGCTGGAAATGGGGCACAGGTACTCCATGAAAGTTGCGTGTGGTTTTTCTTTTTTCATCACGGCCAGAAGGTCTGGAATGGATTCGAACTTTAGCAGGCTCATGCTCTTTTCTTCAAACGCTTCGGCAAGCGCGAGTACTGCTTCAAGGACTACTCCCAACGTTCCCTCTGCACCGCAGAAATCCTTGACCTTTTCTCCCGAAAGACGCCTGAGCTCTCCTCTGCCGTCCACGATGGTAAGCTCTTTAACCCAGTCAGAGGTCCTGCCGTACTTCATTGCTCTAAGTCCTGCTGCATCGGTGCTTATCATCCCCCCAATTGTGCATACTTTTTCGCTAGAAGGGATTACTGGAAAGAAGAGGCCATGTGTTCTGGCAAGATGGTTCAGGTCTGCAAGGATGGTTCCAGCTCCCGCGACCGCTGTTTTTTCTTCTGGAATGATATACACATCGTTTATCCTGCTCAGGTCAACCACTACTCCTGTGGGAACCGCTCCTCCCGCAAGTCCTGTTCCCGCACCCCGTGGTGTTACTGGGATATCATTCTCGTAGCAGAACCGAACTATTTTCTGCACTTCCTTCTTCTCTTTTGGAAAGAAGACAAACTGTGCGGGCCTTTCCACTAGGGACGCGTCTGTCCCGTACGTGATTTTTTCTCTCTCCGAGCAAGAGCAGTCCACGCCAAGTGATTTCAGGCGCTCAACTTGTTTTTTGCTTAAGCGCGTCCAGGATCACCTCAGAGATTTCTTTCACCTTCAGGTCAGTGTTCTGAGCAGTTTCCTTTAGCTGCAAATAGCACATTGGGCATGCGGTGGTGAGAAGTCCTGCCCCAGTCTCTTCTGCCTCATCAATCCTGATCCTACTTACTTGCTTGCTCTTCTCAGGGTAGTTTGACCTAAGCCCTCCGCCTCCTCCACAGCACAGGCTGTTTTCTCGTGAGTGCCGCATTTCGATTATTTCGTAGCCGAGTAGTGTCAGGAGTTTTCTGGGGAGATCGTACTCGCCAGAGTACCTTCCAAGATGGCAGGGATCATGGAATGTTATCCTACCCTTCTTGGGGAAATCGCTCTCCCGCTCTTCCAGTTTGTCCAGGATCTCTCGTAGGATTAGCTTCGGCTGGAACTCAGGGTAGTATTTTTTGAACATCGTGTAGCAGGAGGGACAACTAAACAGAACCGTTTCAACCCCGTATTCTTTGAGCGTGTTAACGTGCTTCTCCCGGAGTTCCAGGAAGTCTGCCTCGTATCCCGCGTTCAGCACTGGAGACCCGCAACAGTAGAATTCCGGGACTTCAATGAACTTGATCTTGAATTTCCTGAGCAGGTTTTCATAGTTTCCCTGTACTTCAGGTAGCACGAATTTTGTCAGGCAACCTGGATAGTATGCTGTTTTTCCCTTTCCTGAGAGTATCTTTTCCAGCAGGCCCAAGTCACACCACCAGGATTACTGCCGCGAGGATCAACAGTCCTATCCCCATCACGAGCCTGAATTGCTTCCTGTGGGCTAGCCTGAACTTTTCAATGCTCTGCACGCTCTTGCCTTCCGCCACCGCCAGGGTTATTACTATCAACGGGAGCACGAACACTATGTTATAGATTATAAGGTATGTTATGAACAGGATGGGGTCTATTCCGCTCGAGACGAGGTATGTTATGATCCCGAGGTACATCATTCCAGAACAGGGGAACTCAACTATCGTGACGAAAACGCCTAATACCAGCACGGCGGGTATGCTCATCCTTTTTATGAGGCGCATGACCTTCTGCTTTTGTTTCTCGTTGAGTGCGAATGAGACCCCTTTCCCGTACCAGAAGTAGTCTTTTATGTTCACTGCAGCGGCTATTACTATGAATACTGCCACGAGGGTTTTTGCGATTCCCATTATATTCATGGCAAAGAAGCTGAACTGGTTAACAAGCATCATCGCGCCCGCGAATATTATCAGCCCGATTATGAAGTACGAAACGTAAACGCAGAAAGTGTAGATAGATCCTAGGATTATCAGATCTCTTTTGCCCGCCTTCATGTTCGTGAGGGTGGCCAGCAGTAGGCCGAGCACGGCCATTATGCAGGGGTTCACTGAATCGGCGAGGCCTGTGCCTATAACAAGGGCTAAGTCAGAGAGAATGTCTCTTTTTACCGGAGTGACTCCTCCGTTGTGAATGACCTGGGTCTTGTTCCCTTCCTGCACTGTCTCGTTCTGAGAAGCATTAACAGCAGGCACTGGATTCGGGTTGTTAACCTTGTCTACCACCTGAGAGAGGGTCTCTATTATGGGTTTGTCTCCTTGTATTATTGTTCCGTTTCGCCAGTCTCCGCTGAAAACAAGGACTGTGGGAACTCCTGCACCCACGTGATAGTATTCAACCACCTGCAAGAACTTTTCTTGGTTTTGGGAGTTAAAGTCTAGCATGTATTTTTCAACACTCGCATTTACACTATCCAGCACTCCTGAAGAAAGCACTGCGTGACAGTGAGGGCA
>JAJSAI010000026.1 GCA_024274695.1 archaeon
AGTCTGTTGTCGTCCTTTCCGGCCTTTTAGGTGTTGGCACTAGCGTGATCGCGGCAACGGCAGTCGCCCTCGGGACATCCCTTCCTGAACTTGTTGTTTCGGTTATGGCCGCTGCTAAGGGCAAGAGTGACCTTGCCATAGGCAACATACTCGGGTCTAACATATTCAATGCGCTTGTTGTCATGGGAGGGGCCGGCGTAATTTCAGGAATTCCATTCAGCACGGAAATGATCTACTTTGGTCTTCCCATGATGCTCGTGGCCACGTTCATGTACTTCATAGTCACGAGGGACAAAGAACTCACATTCTGGGAGGGCGGGATGCTCACGTTATTCTACGTGCTCTTTGTCGGGAAAATCCTGGGTGTCTTCTGAAGACCGCGGCGATCCTGCGGCAGGAGGTGCACCATAAAGTTTAATTACCGGGCCTGGATAATGTTGTGACGATGGCGAAAGACTACCTTGATTTTAAAACAACAGAAGAGATCAAAGTCCCTGAAAGGATAATAGACCAGGTTATAGGGCAGGAAAAAGGAGTGGAGGTAATAAAAAAAGCGGCGTCACACAAGAGGAATGTTCTGCTCATAGGCGATCCGGGCACAGGGAAGTCTCTGCTTGCCCAGGCGATGTCCGAACTTCTCCCGGTGGAAGAACTTGAGGATATTCTCGTGTACCCCAACCCCTCTGACCCGAACAATCCTAGAATAAGGGTCGTGAAAGCAGGAGAAGGGAGAAAGATCGTCAGCGAAGAAAAGAGGAAGAGAATGCAGGCAGTCCCCCTCCCGGGGCAGGTAATGGGGGGAGTAATGCTGATGAGCCTCCTGTACTCTGTTTTTGTGATAGTGGCAATATACTTCAAGCTATTTTCTGATGTTATAACCGCCGCTCTGATAATCGTGGGTGCTCTTTTTGTGCTCGTGATGATGTTCGCGTCTACCCTGGTGCAGGGAATGAGCATGATGAGGGTGCCGTCTAACGAGTCAAACATGGTTCCGAAACTTCTCGTTGACAACTACGGGAAGACCAAGGCCCCGTTCATTGACGCTACCGGAGCGCGGGCAGGAGCCCTCCTTGGTGACGTGAGGCACGACCCGTACCAGTCAGGAGGACTGGGCACTCCCCCGCACCTGAGAGTAGAACCTGGGTTCATACACCGGGCTCACAAGGGCGTGCTCTTTATAGACGAGGTTGCTACCCTGAGCCCGAAATCCCAGCAGGAGCTCCTGACAGCAATGCAGGAGAAAAAGTACCCCATAACAGGCCAGTCAGAGCTTTCTAGCGGGGCCATGGTCAGGACAGAGCCCGTGCCCTGCGATTTTGTGCTCGTGGCCTCTGGGAACGTCTTTGACCTTCAAAAAATGCACCCTGCCCTTAGGTCCCGGATAAGAGGGTATGGCTACGAGGTGTACCTGAACTCAGACATGCCCGACACTCCAGAGAACCGGAGGAAAATAGCGAGGTTCGTGGCCCAGGAGGTCGTGAAGGACGGCGGAATACCTCACTTCACCAGGGAGGCTGTAGAGGAAATAATCTTCGAGGCAAGAAGGAGGGCAGGCAGGAAGAACAAGCTAACCCTCCACCTGCGCGACCTCGGAGGACTGGTCAGGGCCGCGGGAGACATAGCCAAGGCCAAGGGTGCCAAGTATGTTGAAAGAGAGCACGTTCTTGAGGCCAAGAAAATCGCGAAGACCCTCGAGCAACAGATTGCCGAGGAGCAGATCAGCATAAAGAAAGAGTACGAGATCTTCTCGGTGTCCGGAACCGCCGTAGGCAAGGTTAACGGGCTCGCGGTCATGGGTGCTCCAGGGCTTGTTGAAGGGGGTATCATCCTGCCAATAGAGGCGAGAGTGGGCCCCGCGCTATCCGCAAGTACAGGCAGGGTGATAGCCACGGGAAAGCTTGGTGAGATAGCCAAGGAAGCGGTGCAGAACGTGTCCGCGATAATAAAAGGTTACAAGGGCAAGGACGTGAAAACGTACGATATACACATCCAGTTCCTGCAAACGTACGAGGGCGTGGAAGGGGACTCCGCGTCCGTTTCTGTGGCCGCAGCGGTAATATCTGCCTTGGAGAAGATCCCAGTCAGGCAGGATGTCGCGGTCACGGGCTCTCTCTCGGTTAACGGTGAGGTGCTCCCGGTCGGGGGAGTGAGCGCCAAGATAGAGGCAGCGATTGACGCTGGAATAAAGACGGTGATAATCCCTGAAGCGAACAAGGACGACGTGCTCCTGTCCAAGGAGAAGCGGCGGAAGGTGAAGATCGTTACCGTGAAGAGACTGGACGAGGCCCTTGATCACATCCTTGCTGACAGCCCTAAGAAGAAGAGGCTGGTCAGGAAAATAAGAGCGCTTCTAGAATGAAGAAAACGTTCGGGCGGTTTCAGTCTTTTATTGAAACGTAGTCCTCTGTCGCCAGAACAACCCTTAGGAAGGGCACTTTCACTGTTCTGTTCCTCGTCCTTATCTTGAAGTACCCCTCTTTACGCTTCACCTCGCTTATCCTCCCGATCCTGTTGCCCTTGACGTCGTACGCGTCTTTCCCAGGCTCTACGTACGGGATTATGTACTTTTCCAGGTAGGCCTTGCGCACTCCCGCGATCCCTATTATCGTTCCCAGGAACGCGACGGCTATGGCTACTATGAACTCGTCAAACCCGGTGTATCCTAGGACGAGGGACGCGGACTTGCCGAGCACGAAGAGTATTGAGGTTATGCTTATGAGGTATATCAGGTAGTTCTTGGTTTTTCTCATTTCCTTTAAATACAGCATGTCTCCGAACCTTCCCAGCGTGAACAGCACTGCAGCCACCCAGAAGAAGGAGACGCTTCCCTGTACGAACTGGGAGACCTGGGAAACTATCCCTCCCGGAGAAATATTCTCCGCCCCGGCGATTATGCCCAGCACGAATATCAGCGCGGAGCCTATGTATAACGGAGAGGACGCTCTTTCTATCTGCGTGGTCTCCTTGAACTCCCTCACCGAGCGGATGAGAGGTTCTTCCAGGCCGAATCCCTTGAGCAGCAGGTAAACTCCTATACCGAACACTGTTATCTGTACTCCCAGGTCCTGCAGGAGCGCGATGAGCAGCAGGATGACTCCAGGAAGGCCGAATATCAGCCTGGCGAAGGCAGGATCGTGCAGTGCCTGTTTTATCACGTAGTACTGTTTTTCAAGCTGTGCAGCCTGTTTCACGATCACGGTCTTCTTGCCAACGATCTTTGTAAGGGACTGTATCACTGGGATTATCTGATCATCGTCAGCCCCGTCTGTCACGAGCAGGATACCCCCAACCTGGGGAAACTTTTCTAAAAGCTTCTGGACCTGCTTCATTATCTCCTTGTCAGCCTTGTATCCCCTGCTAGGGTGGCCTGTTACCAGGGCCACCTCTACCGCTTCCCTTGTTTCCTTTTTTGTCTTGACAGCTTCAAAGATAGCGTTCCCGTCAGAGTCCTCAGGATCCTTCAACAGAAGTTTCTCAGCAGCTGCCACGCACGCCTTTTCTCCGATTATAGGGCCCTTTAGACCTGTCTTCTTGCCTACGTCGTCATCCCTGTCAACACACACTACCAGGATCTTCATGGTCATCCTACAAAAGGACGGCCGCCTATTTAAATTATTTGCTGGGACCGAAATCCTTTAATACACTCTTCCCGCTTTATCTTACTCATGGACGAAGAACAAAAGCAAGTGGCCTTGTTCCTGGTCATGATAGTGTCAGTCGCGCTGATCATTCTCTCCCTTGTTTTCCTCGCCCCGCTCCAACAGCTCGCGGTGATCGCGGCAGTGGTCGTGATACTCGCGCTGGTATACTGGGCAGCACCGACTTTCGTTGTCCAGCTGAAGGAGTACGAGAGGGGAGTCGTGTTCAGGATGGGAAAGTACGAGCGGCTCATAGGCCCAGGGTGGCATTTCCTGATACCCTTCATAGAAACGTGCACCACTGTTGACCTCAGGATACAGACGATAGACATAAAGCCTCAGGATGTGGTCACGAAAGACAACATAGAACTGAAGATAGACGCAATAATATACATGAAGGTGGTGGACCCCAAAAAAGCAATACTGAACGTCAAGGACTACAAGGACACTGCCGTTTCCTACATACAAGCCCACCTCAGGGACGTCATAGGCAAAATGACCCTCTCCGAAGTTCTCTCTAATATTGACGAGATAAACAAGCGGCTTTCCAAAGGGATAAAAGAAGCGGACGAGGAGTGGGGAATCCAGGTGCAGCAGGTGGAGATACAGTCCGTAAAACTTCCTGACGTGGTCATAAAAGCCATGCACGAGAAAAAGGCCGCAGAACAGCAGAAGCTCGCCACAAAGGAGAGGGCCGAGGCGAGCAAGATGGAGATAGAGGCCATCCGCGACGCTGCAGCAGGCCTCTCAGACCCTGCCCTGCAGTACATGTACCTGCAGGCCCTCCAGAAGATAGCAGAGGGAAGGTCTAACAAGATAATCTTCCCGTTAGAGCTGAGCAAGCTGGCTGAGATGTTCTCCCACAGGCTTGGAGTAGACTACTCCAAGGCACAGGAGAAAATCAGGGACAGGTACGAAGAGCTCGTGGCAAAAGGAAAGAAGAAAAAGGACGCGATAGAAGAACTGAAGAGAGAGCTCGGCATAAAAGAAGAGTGAAACCTCTCCTCACTGTTTTTTCAGGCGATCGTCTCAACTATAGCCCCGAGGAATAACAGCGCAAAGCTCAGGCCAAGGTACGCGAGCGCGTCTATCACTATCTGCTTGTACTTTAGCACGCCCTTGACACTCTCCCTGACTATCGCGGCAGAGAGTATACCTCCTGCCACGGCTCCCAGGAAGTACGCTGTGAACTCCAGGATCCCGTGAGGGAGGATTGTTATCAGCAGGAAGGGGAGGGAGAGAAGATAGTTCCCTATCATGCTCCCTAGGCTCGGCAGCCCGAAAGCTCCGGGGTTCTCGGCTATCTTGCCCGCCAGTACCCCCAGAACGCTCGCGTTCCACGAGACCAGGAAAATAGCTCCCGCTCCCAGCATGAACGACGTGACGAAAGCGATGATGAGCACGTACGAGTTGTTCACAAAAATGCTCGTGAAAGACGCTCCTCTGACAGCAGAGGCTGAAATTGCTCCCCTGTACTTCAGGTCCTTCAATTGCTCGTGGAACATCTTCTCTGCGACGGCGTCAGGTGTTAGGACGTACATCAGGCTAGACCCTATGACTATCCCCAGAAAGAGCCAGGCGTACACCGTTACTATGTCAAGGTGTCTTGTGAAAAAATTCCCTGCTTTCTCCTTTTCTTCCTCCTCTTCTATCCTGAGCACGTGCACGAAGAAGGGCGCCGCGGCTATTGATATGAACGCAACGAAAAGAAACCCTGATCCCGGCCCCGGCTCTTGAATGTACAGTGTTATCATCCCTGAAACCAGGCTGAAGATTATTCCCGCGATCATGCTCTTGTAAGGTTTTTTCAGCACGATCCCAGGGTTCAGGAGGGACTCTATCATCAGAGTTTAAATACCTGCAACCAATATAAATCATTTCCACTGAATATCTGCCTGGAAAGGAGGCTTTTCCTGTGCTAGTGGTTCCCGGAGAGTATGTTGCGGAAGCGGAAGAGTACGTGCCAGGGTACGGGGTTTACGAGGACGATGCCCTGTACTCCAAGGTAGTCGGAGACCTGGTGCTGGACTCGCGAGAGCACGTGGCGAAAGTGCTGGCGAGAACCAGGATCCCTAAAATGCAGTCCGCGGGCATTATAACAGTAGGGAGGGTGTCAAAAGTACAGGACCAGATGATCATGCTGGACCTTTCAGTGTTCAATTCAAAAAAGTTCTCGCTGGTCCCACCGGAAGTTCCCGGGATACTCCTCATCTCGTCAGTTTCCGACAAGTACGTGGAGGACCTGAGGGAGATGTTCAAGGTGGGGGACATAGTAAGGGTTAAAGTGGTCAAGGTAACTCCCTACTCTGTTATCGTGAGGACGGACGAGAGGAACCTCGGGGTCATAAAAGCGTACTGCTCAAAATGCAGGCGCCCTCTCCTTAGGAGGGGCAGGACCCTCATCTGCCCAGAGTGCGGCAACCGGGAAACCCGGAAGATGGCCATTGACTACGGCAAATGGAAACTATTGTAAAAAAGGGGTGTTTGGCTTGATCGAGTACAAGAAGATAAAAAAGTCTGATAACGAGCTAGAATTCCAGCTCAAGGGAGCTGACCACGGCCTGTGCGCGGTGATAGTTGAAGAGCTTCTGAAGGACAAGCAGGTTGAGGCCGCGTTCTACAGCAAAAAACATCCTCTAATCGGCGAGCCTGAATTCTACATAAAGACAAAGTCAAAAGGCCCTGAAGAGGTCCTATCCCTTGCCCTGAGCAAGATCGAGAAAAGCCTCAAAGGCCTTAGCGTATGAAACAAAACGCAAGGTTCCTGGGAGTAGACGACGGGGCGTTTTCTCCAGATGACAAGAGAGTGCTGGTCGTCGGGGCACTGCTCAAGGGTTCCTGCGAGCTAGAGGCTGTCCTGTCAACATGGGTGGAAAAGGACGGCTGTGATGCCACCGAAAAAATAGCGGGAATGGTTCTCAAGAGCAGGAAAAAGGATCAGATAAAGGCAGTGTTCCTGCAGGGCAGTACCCTTGCTGGGTTCAATCTCGTGGACCCTGTGTTGCTGCACAAGAGAACCGGGATCCCTATCGTGTGCGTTTACAGGAAAAAACCTGATTGGGAGAAAGTAGGGATCGCTCTTGAAAAGCTCGGTAAAACCATAGAACCTCCTGAGCTGCACGAGTACAGCGGAGGATGGTTCCAGGTGGCAGGAATAAACGCGGACAGCGCAAGGCAGCTCATAGAATCCTTGCTCGTCAGGAGCAAGATCCCAGAGCCCGTCAGGTACGCGCACGTTATAGCGTCCGGGGTAACAACCGGAGAAAGCACGCGCAAGGTGTGAAAAATGGATCCTGAGAAAATAAAAGAAAAGATCATGTCCGCCGCGCGCTTCTGGGAGGGCAAGAGCCTCCAGAGGGAAGTGTGGGACTGGATACTGTCCTTCGCGGCGGCCGCGATAGTATACTTTGTTATCCTGCCCTTCTTTCTCGGCACCAGCGCCCCTGCCGTCGTGGTGAGCAGCTGTTCAGAGAAGGGATACCTTAACATAGGAGACATAATAATCAACCAGGGCGTGAGCATAAACGACGTGAACGCGCCTGAGGTCATGATAAACTCGTTCTACGGAGTGACTCCTGTCTTCAAGGACGGGAGGGTTGTTGCGATAAACTTTTCAGGGACAGTGGTCTACCGAAACACCTCGTCAGACATTGTCACCTACCTCGCGGTCCCCTCAGGGGCTCAGATAATACACAGGGCTTTCGTGAAGGTGAACTACAGCGGGGAAACCCTCCTGATAACCCAAGGAGACGCTAACCCCTACCCCGACCAAATGTGGGTAAAGGACGGTAGAGGAGGATGGTGCATTGACGATAATAATGGTCTGTGCATAAGTACCATGGTGACTCAGGACCGACTTCTCGGAAGAAAGATAGGTCCCCCCATACCCCTCGCGGGCCACGTTAAACTATTCTTCTGTGACATCATGCCGTTCTGCGACGGGCACGCCAACCTCGGCACGGGGTACAAGTACAAGCTCTGGTGCTAGCCGTGTCTCAGGCTCGAAAGTATTAAAAACAAGGGGATTCTGAACTTGAATAAGGTGAGAATAGCATGTTCAGCCTGACCTTCGATGATGCCAAGTTCTTCAAGGAATGCATTGACGCGCTCGTTTCCCTGATTGACGAGGGAGAATTTGAAGTGTCCTCAGAGGGAATGACCCTCAGGGCAATGGACACCGCGCAGATCGCCATGGTGGACTTCGCAATGCCCAAGGAGAGCTTCAAAGAAGTCAAGGTTGAAAAAGACCAGAAGATTGGGTTGAACATGGAAAACCTTAGCAGGATCATGTCCCGGACAAGACAGGGAGAATCTCTGACAATGTCCCTGGACGAGTCAGGGAACAGGCTCGTGCTCCTGTTCAAGGGGAAAGTCCGGAGGAAAGTGAGCATCCCTCTGCTTGACCTGAACCTTGTTGAGACGAGAGAGCCCAAGATAGACTTTGATGCTGTGGTCAAGCTTGACAGCAGCGCTCTCAAGGAAAGCTTGAAGGACGCATCCCTCGTCTCCTCTTACGTCACAATGTCCGCGGAAGACGGTGCCTTCAGGATAGAAGCGAAAGGGGACAACGGAGAGATCACGAACGAGATGACCGTTGAGGACGGCAGCCTGATAAGCCTGGAATCCAAGGAGGCCAGCAGGGCAATGTTCCCCTTGGACTACCTGAACGATATACTCAAGGGCGCTCCCTCTGACGCGGTGGTCACCCTAGAGCTCAAGACCGACGCTCCCCTGAGACTCTCGTACAACATAAAGGACGCAAGGTTCACGTACTACCTCGCGCCCAGAATAGAAGGGTGACCGGAGAAGAAGGCCTAAAAATCAGTTGCCGTGCTCTCAATCCCTCTTTTTAGACGCTTTTTTCAGCCCGCTTATCCGCACCTTCTTTATGTGTCTTTTGTCAGCATCTTTTACCAGGAATGTCAGCCCATTCTCAGAATACTTCTCGCCCTTTTTCGGTATCGTACCGAACTTTTCTAGCAGGAACCCTCCGAGCGTCTCGTACTCCTCGCTCTTGAGGTCCAAGCCCAGTTTCTCGTTAACCTCCTCCAGGTTCGCGTCCCCCCTTACTATCGCAGTGTTTTTACCGGTCCTGCGGATGCTGGACTCCACTTTCTCCGTCTCGTCATAAATTTCTCCGAAGACCTCCTCCAGAACGTCTTCCAGCGTGACAATTCCCCGGTAGTTCCCGTACTCGTCAAGCACTATAGCCATGTGCATTCTCTTGTCCTGGAACTCCCTCAGGAGCCTGTCAAGGGTTATGCCCTCTGGAACGAACAGCGGAGGGTCGGCGATTTCCCCAGCGCGAGCCTTTCTGTTCGCCCTCATCGCCTTTTTCAAGTGGGCTATCCCAATAACGTTTTCAGGAATTTCCCTGTAAACAGGGATCCTGGTGAATCCTGTGTCCGAGAACAGTTTTAACAGGTCTTTTAAGGATGTTTTTGCCTCGGTCATGACCACCTGGTTCTTGGGTATCATGATGTCTTCTGCCGTGATATCATCAAGTCTGAAGATGCTGTGTATCATCTGCTTCTCATGCTTTTCTATTGCTCCCTCCTCTGCTCCTATGCTGATCATCATCTCAAGCTCGTCTTCGGTCAGCTCCGCGTCCTCCCCTCGTATCATCTTTCCGACCATCCTCTCAAAAACTACTATGAAAGGGTAGAACACGTACATTGTGACAAGGACAGGTACCGCGGTCCTGAGCGCGAACTTTTCCGACCTGCTGAGCGCGATTGACTTAGGGGTCACTTCCCCGAACGTCAGGATAAGGAACGTCATTACACCAGTGGCTATGCCCACTCCAAGAGAACCGAAGGCAGAGATTGCGGCACCCGCGGCCATGGACGAAGCGCCTATGTTCACAAGATTGTTGCCAAAGAGGATGGTTATGATCGTCCTACGCGGGTTCTGCTTCAGTTTCCTTAGGGCCCTGGCTCCAGGCTCGTCGTTCTTGACCAGCACCTCTACCCTCGCGTTGCTAAGCTTGGTTATGGCCGTTTCGGCCCCCGAGTACATTGCTGACAATCCTATTAAAACGAGTAACGCCGAGAGAAGTATCACGATCTCCATACCACTTCCCTTTTGATGATAATACACAACACCCTCTTTTAAATGGTTTCTGGAGGTATTCCTGTTCTCCCGCACGCCTCGCTCGTGGGGAAACTTTTAAGGCACTGGGTTGCCTAAACAAGGTCATGAAGCTCTCGCGCCAGTCAGAACACCTGATAGTCTCCACACTCCTTGGGATACTTCTCTCTCTTTTATTCGGCCACAACCTGGCAGAAGACTTTCTGATTGTTGTAGCGTGCGTTTTCGGAGGCCTGTTCCCTGACTTTGACCAGAAGCTCGGGTTCGGGCACAGGAATCCTATCTTTCATTCGTTCCTTATCCCTACAATAGTGGGGATTGCCCTCCCTAAGATCATCGTTGTTAGAGCTTTCACCCTCGGGTACGGGGCTCACATGATCACGGACCTGGACAACCCTAAGCAGACCTGGAGGTACATAAAACAAACAACAGGAACCGCACTGCTCTGGGTTTCGATGATAATAGTGTTAATGCTCTTCTTTGACATCTCCTTTTACGAGATCCTTAGGGTTTTAGGGGCATGAGGTTTTTTGACTAAGTACATCCAAGACCAGCGCGCTTTGCCACTCGTTTTCTTCATATACTCCTCGAGACTGATTTCTTTTTTGGTCTCTGGGTCTGGAAAACCGAAGCGCTCGAACTCGAATCCCATGCGAGTAAAAAACTTGAGCGATTCAGGGCTTAGCATCATCGCCTCTGCCCTGAGTCCCTTGAATCCTTTCGCCCTGGCAAGGTCAAACGAGTACTCCACAAGCCTTCTCCCGAATCCTTTTCCTTTCTCTGCAGAGAACAGCCATTCCATGGTGAGCGTCCCGTCCTCTTCCGGCACGAGGACGGCTCCCGCGACTGGTTCAGAATTCTTGAGCAGTACTAAATCAAACTCACTTTCTTCCTCATGGTCTAGGAAAACTTTTTCAGGATACTCTTCATAGGGGGTGTCCCTGATGGCTTTTTTCCATAAGCCTACTAGGCTTTTCCGGCCTCTGGCGGGTGAGATGTGCCATGACCGATGTTTATCTCTTCTTTCGCGTTCCAGCACCATCCTCTTTTTCAGGAACTCTTTAGGGCATTCTCCACCTGTTCCGAACACTCTCAGCGCTGGGCATACGTCACAAAACCCGATAAAGGCACAGTCCTTGCAAGAGCTTTTAGGCCCTGCCTCCATTATCCTCTTCTCAAGCTCAGGAGAGGGATTGTTCCCTATTAGATAGTCGCAGGTTGTCCTTTCAAACGGAGGATAGATAACCTTTTTCAGTCCCTCTGCCCCAGGGCACTTGAGTATGCTAAAATCAACTAATTTTCCCGGGTCAAGTCCTCTTTCCATGATTTTTCTGACCAGTTCAGGATAAATGTCCCACCATTCGCCTTCAGGGATCACGCGGTCCTGCCCGTATCCTGGGACAGCATCCACTCTCTCAGGCCTTACTATCACTCTGTCAGAAAAGCCTTTGACCTCCTGTTCCAGCATGTCCAGCAATCCTGAGTACTCGTGCAAGTTATTCCTGTCAAGATTTGACCTGATGACAAGAAGGCCGCTGGAACTGTAAAGGTAGTGGAGCATATTGCTCCATATTCTCCAGAAGGTCCCTTTACCGCCTTTCAAGAACCTTCTCTTGTCATGCACTTCAGGAGGCCCGTCCAAGGTTATTTGGACCTTCCGTAGCCAGGGGGCACGGGCAACAAAATCTTTTGACAAAAGGTAGCCATTAGTCACGAGCGATCCTGTGAAGAACGTTCTTTTGTTCTCCTTGTTCAGGAGGCTCATGAACTTTAGGATGTTTTCCCTTTCGAGCAGGGGCTCTCCTCCAAAGAGGGACACGTGGAAAAATTTTTCGTTTCCTGCCGCGGTCAGCACATCATGCTTTAGTTTACTCCAGTCTATGCTCAGGCGTCTTTTACATCGCTCAAAACAGTACGGGCACTCGAAATTGCAGTCAAGCGTGACCGCTACCTTTAAGCTGGCTGGTGCTGTCTTGCCCGGATTATGGGCTTTCCTTCCAAGAATGTTGACTGCCTTTTCAAGGTCCTTATCAGAAAAGCCTGTCTCTAGCTCTACCAGCGCACCGCTGTGAGACGATCCGAGGATAAACCCCCTGTCAGAAGGAAAGTAAAAGGAGAGGGGAATTGGTTTAACCGCTTTTTCAATCCTTTTCGCATCTGCTTCCGCACTCAGGTTTTCTGCATGCTGCTGCATCAACGGTCATCCTCTTGGCTGAAGGTGGTATTATTACGACAAGCTTTTTCTCTGACGCGTGTTTCATTAACATCTCCCCTTAAGTTATCTTGAGTGAAGAGTAATATAAAAATTGTCATTCAGGCTTAGTTCTTTTACGTTTCTTCCTGCTCTTCTGTTTTTTGTAGGAATCTTCTTTGAGCAAGCCAAGGCTTTCCAGGACCCTCTTGCCCAGAGCCATGTCCCGCGACCCGCTTGCGATCTCCCTGAGATAGTGTTCCATGTGCTTGTTTCTCGCGAGAGCCAGCTTTTCTTTTCCTTTCATTGCGACCCTGATGTACTCTCCCATCTTCTCTCCGGCCAAGGACTCGGGTATCACCACAATGTCTGCCCCCGCGTCATACAACTCTATCACATCATGGGGCGTGTGGGCCCTGGCAAAGAATATGACCTTTTTGTTCTTCTTCTTGACCTCTTTTATCAGCGTTTTAGTGGTCTCCACGTCAGGGATTGTGGATATTATCATTTTCGCCTTGTCCAGGAAGAGCCTTTCCCTCACTTCTTCATTGTACGCGTCCCCGAAGATAACGTTGTACCCCCTTTCTTTCAGCGACTCCACGACATCCGGGTTGTAGTCTACTATCAGGAGTTTTCTCTTGCCTATCCTGGGGAGGATTCTGTTTCCTGACCTATCGCATCCTATGAGCACCACGTGATCCTTCCACTCTTTCTTAGGCTCTTCTCTGATAACCCTCCTGCTGAAGAACTCTCTGGTTATCTTCCGCTCAATCCTGTGGAACAGGTAGTACACCTTGTTATTGTACCTGAAGGAGTAAGGGGTCAGCAGGATGGAGAAGATTATCACTATCGTCACCACGGAGAACAGTTCGGGAGTGAACACGCCCAGGTTGAGCCCGAGCATCGCGATTATGAAAGAGAACTCGCTCACCTGGCCCAGGGCCATGCCCGTGGTGACGGACACTCTGGCCCCGTATCCCAGCAGGAAGTATATCATTGCGCTGATCAGGGGCTTTGCTATTACTACTATGGCGAGCAGGGCGCCCAGGAGGATGAGATAGTTTTCCGGGGAGATTGATGTAAGCTGCATTCCCAGGGAGACGAAGAAGAGGGTTGCGAAAAAGTCCCTTAGAGACTTTATCTTCCCAAGGATCTCCATGTTGCAAGTGAAAGCCGACAAAGACATTCCTGCGATGAACGCCCCTATCGCTATAGAGAAGTGCAGTTGCGTGGCTATCCACATGAACGCAAAGCAAGTGGATACCGCGGTCAGGAACAAGAGTTCCTGGGACCGTACAGCAAAGTTGAGGACTTTTGGGACAACAAACTTGTTCGCCAAGAACGCTATCACTATCAGCCAAACCCCGCTGTACAAGATTCCCACGAACGCGTCCGCCGACATGAGCTCAACCCTCTCGCTTATGAAGGGCAGAACGAGGATGACTATGATGTCCTGTACTATCAGGATCCCTGTCAGGAGCCTGCCGTGCAGTGTGTCAAGCGCTCGGTTGTCTGACAGTATTTTTATGATGATCATGGTGGAGCTGAACGACACGATAAGGCCTATGAACACTGACGCCATCTGAGGCAGGCCCAGAAGCCTGCTGACTGTGAAGCCCAGCAGGAACGTTAGGGCCACCTGAATGACCCCTGCCAGGGTGCTCACGAACCCCATCCCCCTGAGCTTGTCAAGACTTATCTCCACACCCGCCCCGAACAGCAGAAAAGCAATGCCCAGCTCTGAAAGGGCTCTTATCTCCTCGCTCCCGGTTATCAGCCCGAGGCCGAGGGGCCCGAGGGTAATGCCTGCTACAACGTACGCCAGCAGCAGAGGCTGCCGTAGTTTTTTCGCCACGAACCCCAGGAGCGTGGCTGTTACTACCATCAGACCAATGTCAGAAAGGATCGCGTACCCGCTCATGGTATCCCTTGAAATGCGCTGCGGGTATATAAAGGCTGGCGAAAGGGCTTTTAGGGTCCTCGTCCAAAAGACGAGTATAATGGAAGACCTGTTGTTCGCGGCGAAGTACCCCTTTTCCAGGAGAGCTCGGGACATTCTCTCAGAGTATGCCCTTACGGATGACTATGACACGCTGGAAAAGGCTTACGAGCAGACGGTCTACTGGTTGAATGAACAGGACTACTACTCCGAACTAAAGGGAATGGAGAACGCGTCTCCCTCAGAACTGGAGTTCAAGGTGGTCTGCTTCCCTCTGGCTAAGATCATGGCAGGAGTCGCGGGCAGGCACGTTTTATCCAGGCTTGGGAAGGCGTTTGCAAAGCGCACCGAAGTGTTCCTGGTCAACAGCGGGGAAGACTCTTCCAGTCTCATGAAAGAACTTTTCGGTGATACAGAAAAGGTCCACGTAAAAGACTTCCTGGAGAACAGGCCTCCTGGCATAAAACTGGCTGAAACAGGTCTTGACAGAGGATGGGTTCCTGTGAACCGAGAGCTCGGGATAAAACTGGTGTCCAGGGCGGTGTATAACAGTATCCTGTCAACCAGAACCCCGAAAGGGCTTGGCAAGAACATCCTCTTTTTTGCCGGCGAGCTGGCAAAGGAAACATTCCCTGAAGAGCAGGTCACGGGCCCTGTGTCTTTCCCGTCCTTCCCGCCTTGCATACGAAAGATAATCAGCGATCTTGAATCAGGAGAAAAGGTCGGCCACGCTCCAAGATTTGTTCTGGCCACTTTCCTCGCGAACATAGGCATGTCCAAGGAAGAGATAGTAAAGTTCTACGAAAAACAGCCTAATTTTGACAGGAAAAAAACATTATACCACGTTTCCAGCGTGTTCAAGGGCCAGGGCAGTGCGAAGTACAGCGTGCCCTCCTGCCGCACGCTGGAATCCTACGGGCTCTGCGTCAGGGACAGCACGTGCAAGTGGAGCCATCCTCTCACGTACTACAAGAGAAGGAGGAGGAAACTATCATGAACTGGCAAAACCCTTGGCTGGAGCAGAAGTTCAGAGAATACTATTCTGCCCACAGGCCCATTCCCCCTGCGGAAATAGAAAAAAGAGAGTTCGGGTACGGTCTCCAGAACAAGATAGACCTGCGGCACGTTTCCTTCCCCGACGAGCAGGAGTTTTACAAGTTCCTTGCAGGGGAGGCTCCGAGGTACATTAGCTATTCAGCGGCATTGTACGAGAGGCCTGACGCGCGGCCCATGCCAAAGAAAGGCTTTCTTGGGGCCGAGCTCGTGTTCGAGTTCGACGCCCACTGCGAGCACGGGAGAATAGTGTGCCCGGACTGCCTAGGAAAAGCAAAACAGGATACCTTCCGGTTAATAGAAGAGTTCCTGGTGCCTGACTTCGGGCTTTCCAAGAAAGAGATTACCGTGAACTTCAGCGGAGCAAGAGGATACCACATTCACGTTGACAACGACTGGGCGCGGGAGCTGGGCAGGGACTCGCGCAGGGAAATAGCCGAGTTCATCACCGGGAGCGGGGTGGATCCTAAAAAACTTCCTCCGGAAAGCGTTTGGGCCAGGAAACTCGCGGGGGCGAGGGGGAAGAAGCGGGTCGAAAAGTTTCGGGAGACCGTGCTGGACATAGACGTTAACGTGACAGTAGACATCTCCCGGCTAATGAGAGTGCCTGACACCCTGCACGGTGGCACGGGCCTGCTCGCCGCAAGGGTAAGGGATCTGGAAAAGTTTGACCCCACAAGGGATCCTGTCGTTTTCCGGAACTACCCTGTTACTGTGCTCCTGTCTCAAGACTTTCCCGAGCACGAACTCAAGGGAGTTGCGTTCGGGCCCTGGAAAAAAGGAGAGGAAAAAACAGTCCCAGAATACCTTGCAGTACTGCTCGCGTGCTCTAACTCCGCGGTGGTTAAAAAGGATTAAATAAGTAAAGCGCCGAACAAAAAGAAGGGGGTTTGGCCTTTGGACTACGAGACTCTCAGGAGACTTCAGAGGACTGAAAGGAACAACGCTGACCTGGCCAGTCTCCCGGAGGACTTTTACACCCAGCTCGCCGAGTACATAAACTCTCTGGTGAAAGAGTACAAGAGGACAGGCTCTCCTCAGGACATCATGAAACTGGAGAACGTGATCAAGATATCAAAAGACATATTCCAGAGAAGGTCTCAGAAAATGCTCTTGCACGCTCTGAGGACTCTGAAAGAGAACAGCAACAGCGCGCCCGAGCTCGTTGAAATAGAGAAAAAATGCTATCGGGACATTGTCAGCAGTCTGGAGGAAATGAACGGCGAGTTCGAAAAAGTGCTTACTGGAGAAAGGCCTGTTCTGGGCACCGAGGCCGCGGAAGAGGCGAGCAAGGCCCTGGAGAAAATAGAGGAGATTGGAGAGCCTGCGGGCGAAGAACAAACTTTAAATAGTGTTCTGGTGAGAATACTACAAAACGTTCCGAAATTCGTTTCCTCTGACATGCAGGAGTACGGGCCTTTCCAGCCACGCGACCTGGTAAGGTTGCCTGAAAAAGAGGCCAGGCTCCTGATAGAAAGAGGTTTTGCGGAGAAGGTGTAATTTGTTATTTTTATCCCGCTTTAATTAACTTCCTCCTCTAAAAAAGTAGACACCTTAAATAATGCTTCATCTAGATCGTTCAGTTCTTGTTCCCCAATGTACATATTTAGCGGTAACAGGACAACTCTTTTATGAATTTCTTCTGCTTCAGGAAATCTTTTATTTTGCCATGAGGATGAAAAGAGAGGGTGTAAATGATAAGGGATGTACCAAGGTTGTATTGGGATTCCTTCCATATTTAGAGCCTTGATGATGAAGTTTTTTAAAGACGGTTTTACTTTTAGATAAATAGGTAAAAGATGCACGGCAAAACGAGTACATTGTTTGGGCACTATAAATTGGTTTGAATATTTTTTAAAAATGTTTCTAATTTTTCTACCTGTATTCTTTCTGTATTTTATTATTTCTTCCATTCTTTCTAGGTGCAGGATGCCCAATAAGGCCTGAAATTCACTGATTCTGAAATTGTAACCTTTTATTACAGTATTTCCACGAACTTCTCCGTAGTTTGTTATAACCTCTATCTTTCTAGCGTACTCTGTATTATCTGTTATAATTGCTCCTCCTTCCCCAGTTGATAATATTTTGCCTTCATAAGTGCTAAAGCAAGAGATATCCCCAAAAGTCCCTACAAGTTTTCCATGTACTTTATTGCCAACAACCTGAGAGATGTCCTCTATTAATGGGATTTCAAACTCTTCTTTAATTTTGGTGAACTCTACGATCCTTTCAGAGGGGTAGAATAAATGGACGGGTAGAATTGCTTTATTTTTGTTTTTCTTTGACAATATATTCCTAGTTTTTTTGGGATCGAGAAAGGGGTCTTCTAGACCTGAGACATCTGAAAATATTACTTTTTTGTTAACGTTAACAATCGCGTTTGGAGTAGAATGAGTTAACGGAGATGTTATGATCTCAGATGATTTTATAGATTCAAGCGCTACCATCAGGGCTGCTACTCCAGAGGAGGTTGCTTTAGCATACTTAACATCAAAGAATGAACGTAATAGTTCTTCATATTCTTTAGTTTTTTTACCGTGTTTAGAACTAAATCTTCTAGTTTTTAAGAGTTCAATGAACTTTTTTTCATCTGTCTCTTGAAGATAAGTCATAAAAATTGGGAAGGCTTTCTTTCTAACAGGTTCTCCTCCGAAGATTGCCAATTTCATAATATTTCCTCCATCGCCTCGTGAATAACTTGAAGTTCCTTATAGCTTGGTAAAACGGTTTGAGTCGTACTTTTTAAGAGGGAGCAGTGTGCTTGGGTTGTTAGATAAAACCATCTGTTAGTTTTGGAACCATTTATATTTAAGGAATCCAGTATCATTTCTTTTTTATTGCCTTTTTTAGATTTGTATTCAAATAAGATTTGATCGTTATCCTTGTGTTTTAAAACAATTTTAATATCTTTATTATCTTTAGTCGTAAAAGCATATTCTTTAATATATTTCTCTTCTTTTTTGTGATGGAATGTAACACCTTCCGGAAAAATATAACAGAGAACATCAACAGGATGACAGATGATATCCCTAATAGTTGTATCTTCATAAAACATTTTGGTAGTGAAGTATGTGATCCTAATTTTTTGTGGAATATTTTCTTTTATTTTTTGCACAATCGGAAGTAGTCTCCAATTATAGTTTCCATAAATTTTTTTGGCAATATCTTTTGAAATGTTTAGTAACTCATGTCTATTCGAGCATACTGGTTTTTCGCATAAGATCACTTTTGCACTCCTTCCATAAGTTTCCAGAATTTTTTTGTGAGTTGAAGTAGGAGTTGCAATGATAAGCAAGTCTGGTTTCTTTATGTGGTTGTTTAGGGGTTGCTTAAAATTTATTTTTTTAAACTCCTCCAACTTTTGCGTATCTATATCTGCAAGTTCTATCTCTTTAATTTCAGGGTTTAAAAGCGCTGCTAAAAAATGTATTTTTCCGATGTTTCCTATACCTATTATCTTTACGCTTGATTTCTTATCCAACATAATGGGTCCTTTCCGTCATCTTTAATCGCGGCTCTGCATCCTCCGTAACACATGTAAAAGTATGGGCACCCCTCGCATGTTTTAGGGTGTTGATTTCTCCATTGAATGAAAATAGGGTGATTTTGGTAAATTTTTTCTACGATGTTATACTTGTCAAGCAAAAAGTTATCCTTGTCTTCAGAGTAGGGGGCAGTAGTGCATGGGACCATATATCCGTTTACCGTAATACTGGCAGAAATGAACCCTGCGCCACATCCTAAGACGCAAGAAGATGATTCCCTTTTAGGAGGGGTTGTTAACAAAAATTCAAAAGGACTTTTTAATATTTTTATATTTCTTGATTTTCTTTCTTTTATTAATTGAAATAATACTTTTTTGTATTCTTCTTTAGTGATTTGAAATTTTTTCTGAAATTTATTTTTAGGGATAAAACGCATTATTCTGAAAGAAGGAACCCCTCTTTCTTCTAGAAAATCTAGTAGTCTAAATACTTCTCCGTTTTGTATAACTTTCTTTGTAAGGATAGTTCCAACTACAAATTTTTTATTTTTTTCAATTAGCTTTTCTATTCCTGAAAGTGTAAGATCAAAGCTTCCTTTTCCTCTAAAATATTCATGTGTTTCTTTTAATCCATCTAAACTTATTTGGATTCTATCAAAATGAAGTAAGGAATCTATCCTCGAATTATCAATGAGTGTTCCATTTGTAGTGATGCTTGCTATCCCCTTTAATTGATGTATCTTCTTGACAATTTTATCAAGATCGTGCCTTAGTAAAGGTTCGCCTCCAGATAAATGAACTAAATTTCCTGGTTCAACAGTCTTTTCTAAAATTTTTATTATTTCAGCAGTTGAAAGTTCTTTATTGTTTTCTTTCTTTATTTCATGAAAGTAAAAATAGCAATGTTTACATTTTAAATTACATCTTGAAGTAATATCTATAAACCACATGACAGGTCTAGGCAAAATCAAATACATTAAGTTTAAATATTGGTTATTTCATCTATTTAAATGGTGATTATTATGAATAAAAAAAAGATTTGGGAAACACCTACAATAGAAGAAATAGATTTAACATTATATTGTTGTACCCCTACTGATGATGAAAAATGAATACTTTTAATAACTTTTAAATCATTTTTGTTTTTAAAGAGAATATATTTTTTGATACTCTTTTACTGTCCTTTGAATATCAAATTGAGAGAGTACCCTTTTTCGTGCACCTTTTTCTATTTTTTGTTTAATTTTTATATTTTTTTCTAAAAAAAGAATATTTTTAATTATCTCTTTGGGTTTCCCAGGATGGACTAGAACCCCAGACTTGAAATGAGTGATAATCTCTGGAATTCCACCAACTTTTGATGCAATTACTGCTTTTTCTGATGCCATGCCTTCTATTACTGAAATGCCAAAAGGTTCTTCCCAAAGTGAAGGGACTAAAGCATAGTCTGAGATATTATAAAAATAAGGGATGTACTTGTAATCAAAGGGTCCGAAAATTATTCGGTCTAATAATGGATCATTAGCCCATTTTATAGATGAGAGAACTTTTTGTGTTTTATGAGCACTCTCGTTTCCGGTCAAAATAAGCACGAACTCTTGTGGGAGTTGTTTTAATGTTTTGATTAGAATGTCTACTCCCTTTTCTGGAGAAATTCTAGATGTACAGAGGAGAATTCTTTTTTCCAAGAAATCACTATTTAACATTTTTGAAATTTTTTCAAAACATTCAAATTTATCTCGCTTTTTGAAAAGAGAAGTATCTATTCCATTATAGATTACTATAATTTTTTCAGAAGGGATAATCTTTTTTAATTCAATTTTTATATACTCGCTTGGAACGACTATCTTTTTTAAGCATTGAGATTCATTTAATAATTTGAATACTGGTTTTAATTCAAGGTAGACGGGAGTGTGATGGGAATAAATAATCTCATAGTTTTTGCTCCCAAATGTAGTGATTATAAAAAACGCAAAATCAATGGTGTGTATTTGAATTATATCCGGTGATATCTCATTGATAATTTCGCTAATAATTTTTTTCGTTTTCTGATAATCTAATGGTCCCCTTGATGGGAGGGGCAAATGATAACACTTCCCGGTTTTTTGAATGGTTGAAACGTTATCATCACAGAAGGCGATAAAATGCTTGTTTTTTTTGTCAGAGTTTGTAAGATTGTAAAGAAGAGTTTCGACGCCACCTATCGTGTTTGCATAGTCTCTAGTTAAATGTAAAACTTTTTTCATATTAAAAAAATTCTTTTATTTTTCTTTTAAATAATTTATATTCTTTATTTATTCTTTTGTAATATTTTATTTTTACTTTTTTTATTTTTTGTTTGTAAAATTGATAATTTTCTAAAGTATCTGTTATTTTTTCTTTCCAACAGCAAATATTATTTATTTTTTTTACTAATAATTCTTTTGGAACATAATCAGGAATTCCTCCTATATCACTTCCTAGAACTGGTATTTCATTTACAATTGATTCTATACATACACGAGGAGAAGGATCTTCCCATAATGATGGAACTAGAGTTATTTTGGTTTTTTCGTAAATGAATTTTATTTGATTGTATTGTACAGGTTCCAAAATTTTGACATTTTCAAAAGGGAATTTTGGAATATTTTGTGTGGTGCTTTTTTTTATTATTAAAAAATTTTTGTCTGGATTATTTTTTATCAGTTTATAGACGATTTCTGCGCCTTTTTTTAGGGAGGGGTTAATAAATGTTATCCATTTTTGCATGCTATCATCTTTTTTGTTATTAATTACCTCTTTTGAAATAATCATTGGTTCCAGGAGAATACTCTCTTTACTTATGTATGAATATTTGTTTTGTGTGTACTTTGAATTAAATACGATTACGTCTGCTGAGTTATTTATATCATTGACTCGGGTGAAGAAAAAAACAGGAATTTTTTGCATTTTTCCATATTCGATCGCATATTTTGCCCACGCTAGTTGAGTGAAAATGATACTAGGTTTTATTTTTTTTAACATTTTTTTGATATTACTTGGGTGAATTATTTCATAAATTTTGATATTATCAATTTTTTCAGGTCTTTTCGGATGAATAAATGTAAGTACAGAACAATCATATCCATCTTTTTTTAACTTTCTTAGGAGAGTATGTGCACTTATTTCAGAACTTCCTATTCTTGGTAAGTATTGTTCAGAAATGAAAAGTATCATCAATAATAAAAAGGAAAATAATACATAAATAAAAGTATATGTTTTTATAAAAATTTCAAAGGAGGTGCGAAGATAATGCCTTGGAAACCAAAAGTAAACGAAAACATACAAATAAAAAAAACGGAAGAGGGTGATATTCTTATAGATATTCTTTCAGGTAAATTATTTAAATTAAATAATACAGGTTCAGATATTCTTCATTTATGTAATGGAAAAAATGAAATAAATATGATTGTCTCTCAACTTCAGAAAAATTATGATAAAGTAAAAGAAGAAGAAGTAGTATCTTATCTAGAGAATCTAAAAAGGATAGGGCTTGTAATATGAGCTTTACTCAAGATGAAATGCGTTTGATTCGAAAAGCAATGGATCTATTTGAAGTGGTTTACTTTAAAGCGGTAGGTAACAGTATGTTTCCTACTATCAAAGAAAATCAAATTGTAAAAGTAAAAAAAGTAGAATTAGATAAAATCAAAATTGGAGATATTTTAGTTTTTGAAGTTTTTGGAAGTATTATAGCACATAGGGTTGTACGTATAGAACATAAAAAATTCGGCCCTATTTTTATAACTAAAGAAGATAATTTTCAAAATTATCCATCTTCGAAATATTTAATAGCAAAACCCGAAGATGTAATTGGGATAATATCTTAGAATATTTAAATCATTTTTTTTGAATTACATAATTGTTGATAATTAGATAATCCAATCCCATAGTATAAAAGTCTCTAATTGCATCTTTTAACGTTCTTACAATTGTTTTTCCCGCTATATTAAATGAAGTGTTCAATACAGCAGGAATTCCTGTTTCGTTTTCGAAGTTCTTTATTAATCTGTAGAACTTTTCATTATCTTTTGAATGTAAGATCTGTGGACGTGTTGTCTGATCTACATGCACAACCGCAGGGATTATGTCGGGTGAGGATACAGACACAGTAAAGGTCATATATTTTAAAGCATGAAGTTTTTTGGCAGGGACTTCTAAGATTTTTAATGCTTTTTCTTCTAATATTGTTGGGGCTAGTGGTCTCCACAATTCTCTTCCTTTTATTAGATTTACTCTTTTTTTGTTGCATGAAAGAGAAGGATTTGCTAAGATACTTCTGTTTCCCAAGGCTCGCGGTCCAACTTCCATTCTCCCTTGAAACCATCCTACTATTCTGTCTTGGCATAGGAGTTCTGCAGCATATCTTTCAGGATCTGGGACGTTCTCATAGGATATCCTTATTTTTTTGAGATAACTTTCGATTTTTTCATCGTGTTCTTCTTTTCCCAGGTAAGGAGTGAATGGATATGTATCTATCTCCTTTCCTGTTAACATTTCATATCCTATAATTGCAGAACCAAGAGCTGTACCATAATCTCCTGCAGTTGGAGGGGCGAAAAAGGCTATTTCGGGATACTTTCTCGTTAGGTAACCATTCAATCTGCAATTAAGAAAGAGGCCTCCTCCTAATGCAATATTTTCTATGTCCTCTTTTTCTTTTTTGAACTTTTGGATCAAGCTTTCTATAATTCCTGAGATATATTCCTCAGTTATTTTTTGTACCGCCCAAGCTAGATTTTTTTGATGAACGGTAGGTTCGGCACAATTCTTAGAAATAGGTATTTTAGATGATAAAACAGCTAGAATTTGATTTGTTAAGTGATGTTTTGTAATTCTAGTAAAATCGAAAGTATCTTCTTTGGAGACGATCATTTCTTTGAATTTATGGTAGATTTGAGACTCAGAGCCGTATGCAGAAAGACCCATCGTCTTTCCTTCGGATTTGAGCCATCCAAGACCAAGATATCCGGTAACATAGTGGTATAGCATGGCAGGAGATTGCGGGTATTTTACGCTTAATATCTTTTCGAGGAATCCGTTTTCATATTTCCATGCTGTAAGTGACTCAAATTCTCCCCTCCAGTCTGAGATTATGACAAGTCCCTTTCTGAAGGGAGCAATCTTTGAGACTGCCGCAGCATGTGAGAGGTGATGGGGTACAGCTATAACCTGAGGTGGAGAGAATGTATGGTTTTTGATCCACTCTTTCAGGGTCTTCAAACTGGAGACGTATCTTCTGTGTTCTTGTGAGAGGCGTCTAGTTAAAGTTATCAGTATCCTGTTTATGTCTTTTGACCCTTCAATGAGGAATGGTTCCGCTTCTGAGACAACTCTCCGATTGAAAAGAGTTACATCCCAGGGTATAGTTATGGCTTCTACTTCATCTAGGATAGTACCTGTTGTGGAGAGACAGAATGTTATGGACCCTGAGGGAAATGTTCTTTCGCTTCCTTTGATTCTTGTATGTCTCTCTTCTTCTTCCATTGCTAATATTTTTCCGTTTTTTGATATGCAGGCTGAAGGATCATGGGTTCCCATGGACGGTAATGTTGGATTAATTCCTAATATCACTCCTTTCATGATTTCTCCTCTAAATCTTTTGATCTCTTTTATAGATTCAGTCGTTGAGCCTATAAAATAATGGGTTCTTTTAATGTATTAATTTTAAGAAAGAAAGCTTATTAAACTAAATAATTCACAAAAAAGAAAGGTGTTGAAGATGGAAATTCCAAGGAGTATAAGAACTTATTGTCCGAAATGTAGAGTTCATACGGTACACAGGGTAAAAAAGGTTATACAGAAACACAGTCCTGATCCCGCTAGAACTCTCTCGTGGGGTCAAAGAAAATTTATAAGGCGTACGAAGGGTTATACAAGTCAGCTGGCTGCTAAAAAGGACCACGTTAAACAGTCCCAGAGGAACGTGCTACTCCTGGAATGCTCCCAGTGCAAGAAAAAGCAGCAGAGAACAGTTGGGGGCAGGACCAGGAAAAAAATAGAACTAAAGAGAGGAGCGTGATCCCAGATGCTGGCCCCGAAAACCAATTTTGTTAAAATAAAGTGCGAGTGCGGTAACGAGCAGATCACCTTCTCGCACGCCAGCACGACGGTGAAGTGCAGTGCGTGCGGCAAAACCCTCGTGGAGCCCACGGGAGGCAAGGCGAAGATAAACGCCACAATAATAAAACTCATGTAAAAAGGTAACGAGGAGGACTTAATTTTGAAAATAGAAGAATGGCCGTCACCAGGAGAGTTGGTCGTAGTAAAAATAAAACAGATACTCCCTGGAACAGGCGTGAAGGCTGATTTGCTGGAGTACCCTGGAAAAGAAGGGTTCATCCACATTTCTCAGGTGGCAAGGTCATGGGTGAAAAACATACGCAGCTTTGTTTCCGTAGGCTCGATGAGGGTCGCGGCTGTTGAAAGAGTAAGACCAGAAGACGGGATCATAACACTCTCGCTTAGGAAGGTTTCTCCACAGCAGCAGAAGCGGAAGATGGACGACTGGAAGAGGGAGAAGAGAGCGGACAAGATGTTTGAAGCCATGTGCAAGGACCTTGGAGAGGATTTCGTTCAAGCGTATCACAAGGTCGCGGTCCCCCTCATAGACGAGTACGGTGACCTGCTCGCGGCGTTCGAGAACGTCAAGATCCACGGGGACAGCGCCTTTGAAGGAATAAAGATACCCAAGAAATGGAAGGAGAAAATAAAGGAATTCGCGGAAAAGAATATTACCATAGCAAAGGTGTCCGTGGAGTCCAACGTCCGGATGGTCTTCAAAACAGGGAATGGGCTGGAGTTGCTGAAGAAAGCACTCTCCACGGCCGAAAAACAGGGCGTCAGCGTGCTCTACCTCGGCGCGCCCAACTACAAGCTTAAAGCAGAAGCCCACTCCTACCCTGAAGCAGAGGAACTTCTGAACAAGGCCATAAGCAAACTTGAAGAGTTCGTGAAAGCGCATGACGGAGAAATCTCCCACGCAGAAGCCCAGGCTTCCTAAAATTAGAAGATGCCCTGATGGGCACTACTCCTTAAGAGAAGAATGCCCTGTTTGCGGAAAAAGCACTACTCCTGCAAGGCCCCCGAGCTTTTCGGAGAAAGACAAGTACGGGGAAGAAAGGAGGAAGGTACTGTACAGCTAGTTCTTCCTCCTAGCCGTTTTGGCCCTCTTCTTTGAAGAAGACTTAGACTTAGCCATCTTGTTCTTTATCCTGAGGTACTTCTTGTACAATCTCTCGTCCCTTCCCGCGTTGTTCTGCACGGGAGCCTGCGCAAGATTGTACAGGTGGTAGTACTTCGCGTTGAACAGGTCCCAGATCTCCTTAGGGACCTTGAACTCAAGGTTGTGCTCTGGAGCCTCCAGCACAACCATCCTCTTTTTCTCTCCCTCTGTCTGGATTTTGAAAGCGTACAATGTACCGCTCTCGTCCTCAAACAAGTCCATGGCTAACAATCCCTCCAAAAACCTTTTCAAACCCCTCTCAAAAAAAGGCGGCAACTATAATAGTATGCAAACGGGTATATAAAACATGATGGTCTGCCCGCGCTCAGCACGCTTCCAGGGTTTAGTATATAAATGCGTTTGATTCAAAAACCTTTTATGTCCAGCACGTGGGTGGTTGTCGAAAAAAGGCCCAGGCTCAAAAAGCCCGTGCTCGTGGAAGGGCTTCCCGGAGTCGGGCTCGTGGGCAGGCTGGCTGCAGAGCAACTTGTTAACGAACTAGACGCAAAGCCGTTCGCTGTGATGCATTCAAGCCATTTTCCTCCTCAGGTGATTGTTGACGAGGACGCGGAAATCTCAATGTTCGAGAACACGTTCTACTACTGGAAGAACAAGAAGGGCAAGAACGACCTGGTAATCCTGATGGGTGACCACCAAGGGCTCTCGGTTGAGAGCCATTACGAGGTGTCCAAGGAAGCCGTTGACTTGGCCCATAAGCTTGGCGTCAAAACAATCTACACCCTGGGAGGGTTCAGGACAGGGAAGATAGTTAAAAACCCGAGGGTCTTCGGCGCGGTGACTGACAGCAGGATGCGCAGGACGCTTGAAAAGCACGGGGTAGTGTTCGCAGGAGGCCCGCAGTTCATAGCAGGAGCCGCGGGCCTGATGCTAGGCCTCGGGAAACTAAAAGGGATGCGGGGAGCGTGCCTGATGGGAGAAACCCACGGCGCTTACGCTGACCCGCACTCTGCAGAGTACGTTCTGAAGATCCTTACAGAAGTGCTTAAGATAAAAATATCCTACCAGGGCCTTGAGGAAATGGCGAAAGAGATAGACAAGGAACTGGAGAGGATAAGAAAAGCGCAGAAAAAGCAGGAAGAAGAACTGAGAAGAATGCACGAGAGCGCGCTGAAGGACAGGATGTCCTACTTCAGGTGATTCTTCAGGAGGCTGCTGAATGGAATACGCGGACCTGCACCTGCACTCCAAGTACTCTCGAGCAACCAGCCAAAAGATGAACCCGCTGGACCTGCCGAAAGCAGCCAGGGAAAAAGGACTTACCCTCTTGGGCACTGGTGACTTCACTCACCCTGAGTACTACAGGGAGTTAGTCCAGGGTCTGGGGGAATTAGGCCCGGACGGCTTTTACCACAAGGACGGCGTGAAGTTCGTGCCCACATGCGAGATCTCGCTGATGTACTCTGACGGTAAAAAACAGCGTAAAGTGCATCTCCTCCTCATACTGCCGGACCTTGAGGCCGTGGCACAGCTTAATTCAGAGCTTGGGAAATGGGGAAGGCTGGACTATGACGGGAGACCAATCTTCGGGAGGACCTGTCCAGAGCTCGTGGACCTTGTTGCCAGCATAACCCCCGACGCGGAAGTGATCCCAGCCCACGCGTGGACACCCTGGTTCGGAGTATTCGGCTCCAAGTCAGGCTTTGACTCCCTAAAGGAAGCCTTCCAGGATACTGTGAACAAAATTCACGCAATAGAAACGGGCCTGAGCAGCGATCCTGAGATGAACTGGATGCTCAGCCAGCTTGACGGAATAAACCTGGTTTCCTTCTCCGACGCTCACTCCCCCTACTCCTTCAGGCTGGGGAGAGAGGCCACTCTCTTTGACGTGCGGAACTACAAAGAGCTCGTGAACGCGATACGAACAGGGAAAGGGCTCGTGAGCACGATAGAGGTTGACCCAGCGTACGGGAAATACCACTACGACGGGCACAGGGAGTGCGGAGTGTTCATGACCCCTGAAGATGCTAAGAAGCACGGTAACATCTGCCCGGTCTGCGGCAAGCCCTTGACAGTTGGCGTGATGCACAGGGTCGCAGAACTTGCAGACAGGCCTTACGGGTACAGGCCAAAAAACGCAAAGCCGTTCAAGAGGGTCGTCCCTCTCGCCGAGCTGATAGCCGCCGCCGAGAAGTCAACCCTCTCCTCCAAAAAGGTTTTCACGAAAACGTTCCAGGCGATCGCCGCGTTCGGGAGCGAGTTTAACGTGCTGTTCAACGTCCCGTACTACGAGCTAGAGCGAGTGCTCGGCGACAAGATCGCGAGAATGGTCATGCTTAACAGGGAAGAGAAAATAAAAATAAGGCCAGGGTACGATGGAGTTTACGGGGAGATCATAGTTGACGATGACCCCGGGCCAGTTTCCTCTTCCGGAGGCCCTCAGAAGACGCTAAGCCATTTCCTTTAAGAGGTCAAGGCTCTTAGCGAACAGGTCTCTCATCCTAGGGAACCTCATTGCCGCGGCAGGATGAGGGAGCACGATCACAGTCCTTTTCCTACCCTCAATTTCTGCCACTATCCGCTTTCCAGAATCCTTTCCAACACAGTATTCTTTACCAAGGACTGCTTTCACAGCAGTATTCCCAGCGAGAAGCAAGAAATCAGGGTCCACCAGGCCTATCTGCTCCAGAGTGTACGGGAGGCATGCTCTGACCTCTTCTGGTGTGGGCGTCCTGTTCCGAGGGGGCCGGCACTTCACCGTCCCCGTAATGAAAAATTCTTTCCTGTCAAAGCCCACCCTCTCCAGTTCTCTCTCAAGGAACCGTCCTGACAGCCCAACGAACGGCCTGCCCATCTCATCCTCTTTTTTGCCCGGCGCTTCCCCGAGCAGGAAAAACCGCGCGTCTTCCGGGCCCTCTCCTGGAACAGCATGGTTCCTGGTTTTCCAGAGGCTGCATCTCCTGCACGCCCGTATCTCGCGCGCAAGATCATCCAATTTGCTCATCAGGATAAGAAAGTCCTGTATATGTATTTTAACCTTTCTCAAATATTCTTTCAGGAAAACATGCTGGTGATGTCATCTATTCTGACTTTCTTCTCTTCTCCCGTGCGCATGTCCCTTACCGTGACCTCGCCTTCGGCCAGGTCCTTTGGTCCCACGAACACTACATATGGGACGCCCTTGGCGGCAGCGTACTCCAGCTGTTTCCTGAGCTTGCGCTTCATCAGGTCGGTTTCTGCATTGATCCCAGCGCTCCTGAGAATCTTCAGTATCTTGAACGCTTCTTTCCTTACCTGGTCGTTCACGGGGGCTACGAACACCCTGCACGCGGTCTTGGGCAAGTCCTTGAACATGCCCTTCTCTTCCATGAGGAGGATTAGCCTTTCCACGCCTATGGCTATTCCAGTGGCGGGGGTTGACTTTCCGCCGAGCAGGCCTATTAGGTTGTCCCATCTCCCGCCTCCTGCCAGGGATCCTGTGAACTCTTTTGACCAGACTTCAAACACCAGTCCTGTATAATATCCCAGGCCCCTGGCAAGGCTCAGGTCAAGCACTATCTCAGCGTCAGGGGAATAGTATTCAAGAGCCCTTGCCAGCCCTTCCAGTTCTTCAAAACCTTTTGTAGCGAGGTCGTTCTCAGGCTTTATCTTGTCCAGTCCAGAGTAAAGGCTCTCCTGCGATGTCACTCTTGACATGGCAGACTGTGCCAGGGGTTCAGGGAACCCTTTTTGAACGAGCTCTTCCAGGACCCCTTCTTCTCCTATCTTGTCAAGCTTGTCCAGGCTTCTCATGAACTCCTCGCACTTTCCCTCGGGCACGCCTTCTTGGACCAGAAGGCCTTCCAGCAGGTTCCTTGAGTTAACCTTCACGTAAAAGTCAGAAAACCCGACTGCCTTGAGCGCGTCAACTGTCATGCTTATGATCTCTGCGTCAGCTTCTGGCTCTGCGGACCCTATTATGTCCGCGTCGCACTGGTAAAACTCCCTGTACCTTCCTTTCTGAGGTCTGTCGTACCTCCAGACTTTCCCTATCTGGTACTTCTTGAACGGCAGGCTCAGGTTAGGGTTGTTGGTCACATACCTCGCGGCGCTCGTGGTGAACTCGAACCTGAGCCCAAGCTCCCTCCCAGCCTGGTCCTTGAAATAGTATATCTCCTTCTTTATTTCTTCTCCTCCACCCCCTTTTGCTGAGAGGAGGTCGTAGGACTCCACGGCGGGAGTGTCAAGCTCGTCAAACCCGTACCTTTCAAAAACCTCTCTGATCCTCCTGAAAACGTAGTTCCTTTTCACGGTCTCCTCGGGCCCGTAGTCCCTAATTCCCCTGGGGGGCTGGAATCTTGTCATCTTCGTCCGCCTCTGCTAAAACGAGTGATGGGGCCGCGGCCGGGATTTTCTCCGCAGGAGGAAAACGCGGGAGGTTTTCCTCTCCGCGGTTTTGAACCCGGGCTGAGGGATCCACAGTCCCTAGTGCTAACCGCTACACTACCGCGGCCACCGATCTCCATGACGTTTCTTGAGATAGGCAGTCCTTTTTCTCGGTCTGGTTTTAAAAGGATTACCCTGTCCTCTTCCAGGACGAGTTTAACAGAACCAGAGAGGTCAAGCCTCTGCCTTGCTAGCGCTGGGAGGACGAGCCTGTTCTTCTTGTCAAGCTTTACCAGCAGGGTGAAGGCGATCCACTCCGAAAACCTCCAAGAAGAATTAGGGCCGCTCCCACTATATAAAACCAGGTGTTTTCCCGACTTTTTTGGGCTCACATTTCCCTTAGCCTTCTTATCCTCTCTTCTATTGGAGGGTGGGTGCTGAAGAGGCCTTTCAGGTTCACGCTGCCGAGGGGGTTGGCTATGAAAAGATGCGCGTTACCAGGATTAGCGCCCTTCAGCGGTTGCTTGTAGCCAGCAATTTTTTCCAGGGCCCTGGCCAGCCCTTCAGGGTATCTTGTGAGCATGGCGCTTGTCGCGTCTGCCATGAACTCCCTCTTGCGCGAGATCACGGCCTTGATCATGGCCGCGAAAATTGGGGCTACTATGGAGGCGATCACTGCTACCAGCAGCACTATCAACGCAGCCTGGCCCTTGTCCCTGTCTCCGCTAAAGACTCCGTGGAATGCCATGTTCCGGAACAAGAATGCGAGCGCCACGATCGTCCCAGCCATCACCGCGGCAAGGGTCATTACTTTCATGTCGTTGTTCCTGATGTGGCCCATCTCGTGGCCTATCACGCCCCTTATCTCGTCCTTGTCCATCCTGTTCAACAGGCCTGTCGTGGCGCAGATTACTGCATTGCGGGGGTTCCTTCCGGTCGCGAACGCGTTAGGCGCGGGATCGTCTATCACGTACGCTTTAGGGGTTGGAAGACCCGCTGCTATGGCCATTTCCTCTACAGCGTGCTGGAACTCCGCTTCCTTGAGGTTCCTCATGTTCGCGGGCCTGGCCTTGAAGTGCTTGAGCACTATCCTGTCAGAATAATAGTACTGGTACACGGTCACGAGGAGCATTACCACGAACACCGCGACAGTTATCCAGTACGTCATGAAGTACCCGAACACCAGGCCTATTCCCAGGAAAAAGGTTAGGAAGAACGCCATTAGGGCTATTGAAAGGAGGTCATTCCTGCGTATCTCCGAAAAGAAAAACCTCCTGCCCACGATTTTTTGCCTCCTCTTCCGACTTTTTCAGAACTTTACCTTGGGCACCGCCCTCTCAGCCTCTTCTATTTCAAAGAACTCTCTTGGCTTGAACTTGAATACCCTCGCGAAGATGTTCGTGGGGAACATCTGTATCTTGTTGTTGTACGCTAGCACTGAGTCGTTGTAGAACTGTCTGGCGTACGCGATCTTTGACTCTATGCTCTCTAACTGTTCTTGAAGTAGCTTGAAGTTCTCAGCAGCCCTCAGCTGAGGGTAGTTTTCTGCCACCGCGAAGAGGCTCTTGAGGGCGGAGGTGAGCATGTTGTTGGCTTTTGCTTTCTCCGCCACGGTCCCCGCCTGCATGAGCGCTGCTCTCGCCTTGGTGACCTCCTCGAAAACTGTTTTCTCATGCTTTGCGTACCCCTTTACTGTTTCCACAAGGTTGGGGACCAGGTCTGCTCTCTTCTTGAGCTGTACGTCTATCTGGCTCCAGGCGTTGTCCACCTGGTTCCTCGCGCCAACGAGAGAATTGTACGCGTATATCGCGTAGAGCACAAGGGCCACGAGGATGATTATTCCAATAAGGACTGTCATGCTCAGTCCGAACAGGGATAGTAATGTCATCATGCTGCTCTCACCGGTCAAGAAAAGGATGGCAGGTATAAAAATCTTTCTCGGCTGGCGCCGCGAAAGTTATTTAAACACACCTTCTCTTGTTCTATGCCGGATGAGCGTGCTTCAGGTGAACCCGTGTTCGCTGGCCTACTTGCTGGCCGCGGGAGTGCTCGGGCTACTGTACTACTCTCTTTCAAGAGCGAGGACAATGCATCCTGCGAGAATAGCGTACAACAGGTCAATACTCGCGGCGGTGTTCTGGATGTTTTTTGACTTCCTTGAGTACAGCTCGGCGGACCCTTTGCTTGCCAGAGCATTCCTGATACTCACAACCCTTTCCATTGCGGTCACGCTATACTTCGTGCTGAACGCAGGGTTCCTCCTGGCCGGCAAAAGGCTCGGCTGGATAGCGTACGTGCCTATCATCGCGTCCGTCATCCTGTCACCCTTTTTTGAGGTCCAGCCCGCTGTTTTCACCCCTTTTGACGACAAGTTCAACGTTCCCCTGGGCGTATGGCTTGGGCTGGAGTTCGTCCTGTTTGTCGCGTTCCCGGTGGCGCTTTACACTGTGCGCCGGAAGTGTTCTGACGAGAGGGTGATAAAAAGGCTTGACAGCCTCATAGCCGCTGCAGTGTTCATAACCATTTTCACAATAACATACTATGTTTATCACCTGTTCACTCTCCTGCCTCCCCTGACGTGGGTTATGGCCATCGCGTACGCGGGGCTGACGTACAATTCCTTCAGGTGATGTGATCGCATGCAGTGGTGGACTCTGTTATACCCGTTGAGCATGATTTTCCTGGCAGCATACTTCCTGCACGTCTTCCTCTCAAGCAATCACAAGACCACTGCCAAAAAAGTGTACTACGTCTCGCTTTTCACTGGCGTGGTCTGGATAATCACGGAATACCTGCAGCACCAGGCCTGCGACCCCGGCCAGGCAGGCCTTTTTGTCATGCTCTCTTACCTGTTCGCCAGCGTGGCTGTGGCCCTCATTGCTATCACGAGCCTGTTACTCGCCGGGTGCGGGAAGGTCCTTAAAGCACTCGCGTTCACGCCATTGTTAGTCCTCTTCGTGTGGATCCCCTCTTTTAGTGTTATAAGGGTGTACTACGGCTGGACCGCCGAACCATCAGTCATGTCTGCTGTTTGGGCATTCAGCTTCCTTGTCCCCGCAGCCCTGCTCTTGCACACGTTTTTCTTGTTCCACAAGAGAGTGAACAACAAGGACCTTAGGAAAAGGAGCCTTCTCTTCTCGCTTTATTCCACTTTCCTCCTAGTGTTCGGTTTGGCATACTACCTTTTCTGCTTTTACACCAAGTCCTTCCCGTTCATGAGCCCCGTTCCCGTGATCCTCTACCTGGCGCTGACCTACCCGTTGTTCGGGAAAAAACGATGATTCTTGCAAAAGTTTTTTATCCTGCCGTGCTGTTGTTGTAGTGCATGGAGGGTGCTAAAGAGGCGATGTTCTATGCTCCCCTGGAAGAGGGTGCTGTAAAGTGCATGCTGTGCCGGAGGGGATGCGTAATCCCTGATGGCGGCAGGGGATTCTGCAGGGTCAGAAAGAACGTTGGCGGTAAACTGTACTCGTTGAACTACGGGCGCGCGATAGGGATGGCAGTGGACCCAATAGAAAAGAAGCCGTTCTACCACTTCTGGCCAGGGTCTCAAGCGTTCTCTTTCGCGACCGTGGGATGCAACTTCAGGTGCCTGCACTGCCAGAACTGGGATATCTCTCAGGCAAGCCCAGAAGACTTTCCCACGCCGTACACTCCTCCGGAAGAGCTCGTGAGAGAAGCAGAACGCTTAGGCACCCGGATAATCGCGTACACGTACACCGAGCCAACAATCTTCTACGAGTACGCTCGGGACACCGGCGTGCTGGCCAGGGAGAAAGGAATGCTGAACGTTTTCGTTACCAACGGGTACACCGGAAAGGAGGCCATAGATGACGCGGCCAAAAGTTTTCTGGACGCTGCCAGAATAGACCTTAAGGGAGGCGAGGAACACTACCTTAAAATAGCAGGGGGAGTGGTGCTGGACAGGGTGCTTGACACCATCAGGGACTACTACCGGACCGGAATGCACGTGGAGATAATAACCCTCGTGATCCCCGGAGACAATGACACCAGAGAGTTCGTCGCCAGAATGGCTGGATTCCTGAGGACAGAACTCTCGGACGAGGTCCCCTGGCACTTCACGAGATTCTACCCAGCCTACAAGATGACTGACGTTCCTCCCACGAGCGTTGAAACCCTTGAAAAAATGCATGACTGGGCGAAAGAAGAGGGCATGAAGTACGTATACATCGGCAACGTGCCCGGGCACGAGTACAACAACACGTACTGCCCGAAGTGCGGGGAAAAAGTAATAGAACGGGACGGGTTCACTGTCACGGGAGTAGCCCTCTCAGGATCTCCTGGAAAGTACAAGTGCCCCTCGTGTGGGACCAGAATACCTATAGTGGGCGAGGCAAAACCCACGTCCCTCAGCAGGCCTGAGCTTTTTTAGAGCAGGCCGAAGAATATCGCGAGCATCACGACCGCAAGCCCAGGTATTCCTGTTACTGCTACGATCAGTATGACCAGAGGGTTTGTCAAGGGCACGGGAATCCCGAGAACGAACTTTAGTATCAGCAGGCCGATTATGCCGATTATCACGTTTGCTATGATGTTCTTAAGAAACTTTAGGAAAAGGAAAAAACCCACTATCAGTATCACCGCGCCTATAAGCAGGCCCCAGTGTCCCGTGAACGCTTTTATGGGCTCGGTTACCTGAGTGATGTTGCCCGTGACGTTGGCCACTGTGTAAGTAATGTTAAGAACATCGGTCCCTATTCCCAGCAAGCGAAACACCCTGTTTTAAATACACTGAGTAGTATAAAAGCGTTTCAGAGGGATCTAAGATGATAGAATTTTCCGAAAACGAGATAGCCGTTGGAAAAGCACTGCTTGAAGGACCTCTTGACGCCATAGAACTGAGGAAAAAAACAGGAATTCCTGCTGACGAGCTTATTCAGGCCCTGAAGAGGCTCATGAACCTCAGGATAGTAGAGCTCCAGGGCCAGAAGTACAAGCTAGTGGACAGGATCCTTGAAAAAGCGGGCAGGGCAGGAGAGTTCAAGGAAAAGTACCGGGTCAGAATGATAATAGAAGGATCAAGCAAGGACCCTCTTGCTCTGGAGAAGCAGATGAACGTGCTCGTGGACAAGATAAAGCAAGAGAAAATACTCGTGCACGATCTCGAGCTCGCCGAGATCAAGGAAGACCAAGGCCAGTACCACTCCTTCATAGAACTGGATTTTGGAGCGTCCTCGTTCGACTCAGTGATCCGGATGATCACCAACTACGGGCCTAGTTCCATAGAACTCCTGGAACCAAAAGGGCCGATTACCCTCACTCCAAAAGAGGTTCACGACAGCTTTGTGGACATGGCTAACTTCACCCACTACTATGTTGGCCTAGTGGTTAACCTGTCCATGCAGAACAATATTCTACGGGAAGAGCTCAGGAAGGCCAAGAACCAGTTGCGGGAAAAAGAACTTCAAGAAGGCTCTGGAACAGATGAGGAAAAGGAAAGTACGCCGGAGGCGAGGGCGGAAGAGAAAAGTTTATAAACTTTTCCCCAGGCGAAACCATTTATAAAGAGTAACGTTGATACACTCCCAAGCACACCAGAAGTTTTTTGAACGATGAACGAAAAAACCCCTAAAATTGAGCGATTGACGTACCATGGATAGACGATTGTTATGCAGGGTACCAAAACATTTATAAATGAATGGCATGTCATGTTCAAAAGACGTGGAGGGAGATCCACGTCTTTTGTAAAAAAGAAAAAACATAGATCTTTGTGAACCGAATAAGAGGTGAAATGAAGCATGAGGGTTATAAACACCAAGAGGATAGCCGCAATAGCAGCGGGAGCTGCTATGGTCGGTAGCGTACTTGCTACCTGGCTAGCCGTAGACAGGGTGGGAGACGTACA
>JAJSAI010000027.1 GCA_024274695.1 archaeon
CATTACCTATTATGCTATTCCCTTGGCAGTCTATCAGGACATTGCCTGTTGATAGACTGAAGCATGTGCCGTTACTGTACACATCATTCTGCAGGTAGTATTCTCCTGAGGAGGAGATCCCCTGACAGGAGGTTAGGGTCGCGGAAAACCCTGCTGCGGTCAGCAGCACGACTGAAATGATGAATGCGTTCAGGTGCTTCATCCTCTGAACCCTCCTGAGAAAAGTTTCACAAGAGCGAGCCTATGAAGCCCACGAGAGAATATAAAGGTTGCAGAAGGCCTGGGACGAGCACGAACCCTTCTCCAACACTCTTCATCTTGGACTTCATCGTGGGCTTGACCCACAGCTCTCTTTGGAATTCTTCTTTCAGGCCTGACGCGTACTCAACCTTCACCCTGATGGGGTACCTTCCCTCCTCGGTGGCCTTCAAGGGTATTCTCACCTCTATCTCCTGGCCTGATTTTATGGTCTCCTCAGCAGCTCCCGCCCACGCTCTCGGAAGGCCTTCTATTCTCGCGAGTATCACGTCGTCCGCGAGGGACTCGCTCTTAACCTTGAACACGTAGTACGAGTCTTCTGCCGCGGGAACCGTCTCCCTAACAAAGTAGTGCGTGTACGCTTCAGGGGTGACGTCCAGCCTGAACACGATTCTTTCTGTTCCTCTGAACATGAATTCTTCCATGAAGTATATTTCCACCCAAGCGTTCCGGTCCTCTGAAACCGCGTTGAGGGTGACCACGAATTGTTTGGGTGTTTTCTCGTAACTGACCCGCAGGCCTGGGCTCGTGTATATCAGGAGGTTGTCCCAGTCGTATGGAGTGCCGGAGTCTCTTGAGAACACCAGCCTAATGCTCTGGCCAGGAGAAAGTTTTCCGAGGTAGTGGTCTCCGAGATCGTACGTGTTCTTGTCAGAATTGAACCTTATTACCTTGACATAGTCGTGGGTGAAGGGAGCCTGCATGTACACTGCGGCGAGTGATAGGGAGACGAGCAACATCAATGAGGCCAGGATTTTTCCTATCATGCGTAAGAAGAAGGGAGTATGTTCTTAAATAACTTTTTGGGGAGCGCGGGAGGGGTATACTCTCACGCAGCCGAGCGGGAACCCTGCGTCCACGCTGGCCTTCCCGGAGAGCATGGCGAGCTTGCTTAGCTCAAGGAAACCGTTTTCTTCAAGTTCTTTTTCCAGGGCAGGTCTTATGCCCTGTTCTTCCACTCTCCTCCAGAACTCCTGCTCGTCAGCCTCCCCGGTTATCTTGTCCCCTTCAACCTTGAACTCCGCGCCGGGAAAAAAGTCGCGCAGCATTCTAAGCACTTTTTCAGGGTCTTCCGTGTGTCTTAGGTCGCATTCTACTTTCATCCGCTTCATCTCCTGGGCAGGAGTCATCAGACTCTTATGAGAGTTCTTATCTCCACTATTCCCGGGACCGAACCAAGGTCTTCTTCCACGAACTTCCTCAGGGAACTGACGTCGGCCATGTCCGTGGTTATTATCACGTCATAGGAGCCTAGAGTTCTCTCAACCTTCACTTTTTTACTCAGTGCTTTTATTATACTGTCAACGTTTTCAGGAGAGCACCTGAGGAGGATGTACGCCCTCACGGGCAGGCCCATGGCCTCCTTGTTCAGTTCTATCGAGAACCGTTCTATTACCCCAGTTTCTATCAGTTTCTCTACCCTCTTTTTTATTGCAACGTCAGAGAGCCCTAGCTCCTTGGCTATTTCGGTAAAAGGAGTTCTGGAGTCCCTGGACAGTATTTCAATTATTTTCTGGTCAACGGAGTCCACAAGGTTTGTTAGGCCACCAAACTTATTTATTCTTTTCCGCCCTTTCTATCCTGGATGGGAGTATCCCCTAACATCGTGGTCAAAAAGTGCACTCAGGCAGGGATAGGGTTCTGGCTTGCCAGCAAGATAGCCTTGAAACTGGGGGACAAGCTGCCTTCTTCCGAGAGGGGTATTAATAACGCGATATACGCTGCCCTGGCAGAAGAAGATCCTGACGCTGCAGAACTGTTCAGAATGTACTACGGGATAATGGTGAGAACAAGCGATCACAGGATAGAGTACTTTGACAGGAGCAAGATAACCAAGAGCCTTGTGAAGGAGACCCGGCTGCCTGTTTCCGTTGCCGAGGACATTGCCAAAAAAGTGGAAGCGGACATCCGCCGTCTCCAGCTCAGGAACGTGAGCGCGCCCCTGATCCGGGAGATGGTGAACGCGGAACTTCTGAGCAGAAGGCTCTTCAAGGCCCAGGCAAGGTACACAAGGTTGGGCCTGCCGATATACGACGTGAGCCAGGTTCTCAAGAAGCCTGGAAAGAGCCTTTCAAAGTTCACAGAGGTTTTCGGAGACAGGATAATGGAAGAGTACTCTCTCACCAGCCTGCTGCCGTCAGACTGTGCCACGGCCCACCTGAACGCGTTAATACACGTTCACGGCCTGTCGCACTTTGGGCTGACCCCCTACTCTTTCCTTAATGACCTCAGGCTCTTTTTCATGCACGGGGTGAGGATCCCTGGGCTCATAAGCACTGGGCCTGCTAAGAAAGCGAGTGTTGCGGTGTCCCACGCTGCGAGGATCTTGAGCGTTTCAAAGGACTACGTGTACGCGAGCGTGGGCATAGACTCCTTCAATGTCCTGGTAGCGCCTTTCCTGCGGACAGTGCCCAAGAAGAGGTGGGCGCAGATCGCTCAGGATTTCTTGTACGAGCTGAACGAGCACTACCTGCCGAGGAAGGCGTTCACTGTGACCCTCTCGAAGGAGATCCCAGGATGGCTCGGCAGGCTTGGGGCCGTTGGCCCGGGAGGAACCCTTTCCGGGACCTATTCTGATTATTCGGACGAGGCGAGCGCGTTCTACGAGATTTTCCTGGAAGTGCTTGAAAGAGGGGATAACGCGGGTAACCCGTTCAGGTTCCCTTTCTTGTGCTTGCGCAGGGACACGAGAGGGCATGTTGCGCTTAACTCGAGCAAGTGCTTCGTGTACCCGGACGTTCTCGAAAAACCGAGGGCAGGAGTGATGCAGGTTGTCTCCGTAAACATTCCCAAGATCCTGCACGAGGCCAGGACAGAAGAGAAAGTGTACTCTGAGATCAGGAGAGCAGCGTCCCTGGCCTTTAAGGTGTTCAGGGTGAAGCACATCATGATGATGGAAAACGCGCACAAGAAGAACATGCTTCCTTTCCTGACGCAGTCCTTCGGAGGAAGGGAGTACGCTCAGATAAAGGACTTTTACTACGTCCTGTCCCCTGACTTCATTTCCACCGCGGGAAGCATTTCCGAGAGGATCGTCAGGTACCTTGAAAGGCTCGTGAAGGACGAGCGGAACGAGTCTGGCCTGAACATACGGCTCGGTTACAGGGAAACAGGTTTTCTCATGAAGAGGAACCTGGCAGAGGGAGTGCCCACAGAAAAGATTAGCCTGGAAACCGCTGAAAAACTCCAGAGGCTGTTCCCCATGGGAATAGGGTATCCTGAAAAGTCGGAGAAAATCGTGCTGTCAGGTGAGCTTTATTGAGGTGCTTTATAGGAATAAGAGTGGAGCCTAACAAGGAAATCCTGCAGGAACTTGATAAACTAGGGAGGCTTGAGTATGTTAAGACAGTCAAGCCAGAGAACCTGCAGGTGGACCTCAGGTTCCTGGGAGAAGTGGACGATCCTGACCGGATCCTCACGGTCCTGCAGGGGATAAGGTTCAAGAAGTTCAGCATGACAATAAAAGGATTGGGTGTCTTTCCTGGCCACGGTTTTATCAGGGTCGTGTGGGCTGGCGTGGAGTCTCAGGATGTCTACGGCCTGAAGAAGGAGGTTGACAGCGCGCTGCAGGAGCTCGGCTACCCTCCTGACAACAGGTTCGTGCCCCATCTCACGTTGTGCAGGGTTAAGAGAAAGCCTGACGAAAGGCTGCGGACGATAATCCGGGAGGACGGACAAAAGTTTTTCAAGGTCCAGCCTGTTGAAGAGTTCAGGCTCTACCAGAGCGTGCTAAAAAGAGAGGGGCCTGAGTACACAGTAATAGGACGGGTGAACCTGGAATGAAGAAAGTGATCATGATACTACTGGTCCTAGCGGTCACGGGCGCGTGCCTTGACTACGTGGGCCCGTACCAGGGGAGAATGCTGGTGTCCGCGGCCAGGCAGACCCTCGCCGTTCCAAAAAATCTTGCCCTTCCCGCGTACATTAACTCGTGGGCGAGCGTCCCTCTCGTGCCAGAGATAGTGTCGGGGAAAACCAGGTACGATCTTAACATCACGTGCGACGAGAGCGTTTTCCAGCAGAAGAAGACCAAGGTCACGGTCTCGGATTCTGAAGCGTACCAGGACCTAACGCTCTCAGGAGAAGTGACCTTCGCCGAGGATCACGTGAGGAACAGGATAACCCTCTCCAGCAACATGGACATGGAGGTCACGCTAACGTACAGGTTCTCCTTCCAGCACAAGGTAAGGGTGTTCTCTGAAGCGACATACAAGGGAAGCCCTGGAAGAATACTCGCGTTCATTCCTGCGGACGGGGACGGAGAAGCGCTCGCGGTCGTCACGAACTGGGACATTGACCCTGGAATGATCCCCACTAATAAAATGCAGACCACGTCCTTCTCGCTGTCCACTAAGGTGATCCTGAAAAGAAAGGCAGAAACCTCCCTTGAGATAAAAATAATCCCGTTCTACCTCGTGCAGTCCAAGAGGACAGAGTACCCGATAGAATACTCCGGGTTCCTGTCCAACAAGCTCGTCAGGACCTTCGGGAGCGAGAAGACTAGCATAACCAATGCACCCGGCAGGGTCACTGAACTCCTGGCGAAACTGGGGGGCAGGAGCAGTAACCCAGAGTTCCCTGAGTTTCATGATGTCACCCTCTCATCATCTCCGGGAGACTCTCTGACGCTGGTGAGCAAGGCCAAGGCGGTCTGCTCTAACTCAGGAGTGCCGTGCAGGATCGTTGTAGGGATCAAGGACAAGAAGTACTACGCCTGGCTTGACGTTTTCGACGGCGCCTGGCAGACCGTGGACCTGGCCGCGGGAACAAGAAGCCCTCCTGAAGGGTATACCGTGGTCTACGTGGAGCCCCTTGGGAGGATAGAGGTAGTGCCCGTGGAACCGAGCGATGACGAAATATACTCCGCCCTCAAGGAAGTGACTGCAGAGGGCTTGAACCCTGTGGTGTACTACGTACTGCTTGGCGTGCTGATGTTCGTGGCCATAGTCCTGTTCTTCAAGTTCAAGGCCAGGGATGTGCTGGCGAGAACAAGCAAGAAACCCGCGCACGAGACAGGGCCTGTGAACGGGGCGTACGAGATCGTGGGAGACGCGTCCAAGGTAACAGACCCTCTCCTCTCAGAGGTTCTTGAGAAGATCAGCAAGAAGAACGGCAGGGTTGACGTGGAAGAGTACGCCAGGGAACTGCACTACTCGAAAGAGCTCGTGGACTGGGCGGTCAGAAGCCTTGTGCTGCAGGGGATCATAAAGAAGAAAGAGACGACATGACCTTGCGCTTGTCCTGGTAGTACTGGTTTATCACGCTCACCAGGTCAAGGTAGTCGAAGATCCTGTTCTTCACGAGAACGTCCAGCAGCCTTCTCCTGTCGTCCAGTTCTTTCATGACCCGCTTCTTGGTCATGCCCGAGAACTTGGCCAGCCTTTCAAGGTTCCTGCTCGGCAGAGCAGTTCTCTCAAGAACTTTTGATTCCGGATCCCATTTGAATATTTCCTCTAATGAGACCGTGCCTCCCATCACCGAGGACTCCGCGACCTCAACTATCCTCCTCTTAAGACCCCTGGAGTTCGGATCGTACATCCTCTGCTGCACGACTATCAGGTCAAGCAGTCTGAACATTTGGGTGGGCACGTTCATGGGAGGGTCAGAAAGCCGGGTGATTGTCTCTCTTGCTGTGTTAGCATGTAGCGTGCCAAGTATGCCCTGGTGCCCTGTGTTCATGGCGTTGAACATCGTCAGGGCCTCCTCGCCCCTCACCTCTCCAACGATTATCCTGTCGGGCCTCATCCTGAGAACGTTCCTGAGTAGGTCCTTCATGCTAACCTCTTTCTCGAGAACACCCCTCCTCGCCTCGAGCCTTATCCAGTTCTCCCTGTTGTAGAAGTTGAGTTCCAGGGTGTCCTCCAGGGTTATTATCCTCTCTGACAAGGGAATGAACACTGACAGCGCGTTCAGGGTGGTCGTTTTCCCTGAACTCGTGCCTCCTGCTATCAGAACGCTCATAGGGTAAACTCTGAGCCCCTCAACGTGCAGCCACAAGAACGCTGCAAGAGAACTCGGCATCGTGCCGTTCGCTATAAGCTGGGTTATCGTGAGAGGGTTCTCCCTGAACTTTCTTATGGTGAGTGTGGGCCCTGACGGCGAGACAGGAGGGAGGGTCATGTTGACCCTGCTCCCGTCAGGAAGCCTTGCGTCTATGAGCGGTTCTGAAGGGTCCACCCTCTTCCCAACATAGGCCGCAACCCTCTTCACCACTCCCATAAGGTCATCGTCTGAAGAGAACCGGACGTTGGTCTTGCACAGCCCATAGTCTCTGTCAAAAACGAAAACCTCTTCCTTGGAGTTAACCATTATCTCCTCAAGGTTATCGTCCTCAAGAAGGCGTTGTATCTTTCCCATGCCTATTGTCTCGCTCGCTATCAGGTACTCCATGCTCGCAGGATGCTCTATCCTCTTTCCAGAGTCCTCAAGGAAACTCCTGATTATCTCGTACGCCCTTTTCTCGTCTTCCTCGGAAAGCGCTTTCCGGGAGAACGGCTCCAGGTCCTGCGCGAGCTTCTTAACAAGCTCTGCCAGCAAGCCCTTCTTGCTGTCCTCAAGATAAAGTTTTTCTATTTCCTTAGGGGAGGGGTTCTTGTTGAGCACGTAGTCAATGAAGTCAAAGAACTCTTTCTCCTCCGGGCTGAGTTCTGGAAGAACCACCTCGTAATAGTTCCAAGGGTATCCCTCGTACACTCTTCCCGAGTTCCTTTCTGAAAGCAGTCTCGCCATCCAAGACAACAAAGGCCGCCGGGCAATTTATACGTTTCGCACGCCAAAGGTTTTTATGCCCGGCAGGAGTTTCTTTTATCGCATGGACAGGCTGATGGACTACGAGCCCGTGCTTAAGAAGATAAGGCCCTCTGAAGAAGAGGTTAAGAAGACTCAGGAGATTGCCAAGAAGATCATATCCAAGCTGAACAAACTCGGGTACGAGGCAGTGCTCGTGGGATCAAGGGCCAGGGGAACCTTCCTGGCTAACTCAAGGGACATGGACATATTCTTTTTCTTCCCGCAGAACCTGCCCAGGGAAAAACTTGAAAAAGAAGGGATAAGCGTCGCCAAAAAGGTTCTCAGGGGGCACAGGGTAAAAGTCCACTACGCGGAACACCCTTACGCTAAGACCGTGATAAAAGGAATAACAGTGGAGCTTGTTCCCTGTTATAAGGTCAAGGACAAGATAATCTCAGCGGTTGACAGAACCCCCTTGCACAACGAGTTTCTGCTGCATAACCTCAGGCCAATGCACAGGGACGAGGTGCTCTTACTGAAACAGTTCCTCAGGAACATTGACGCGTACGGGGCAGAGCACAGGGTGCACGGGTTCTCAGGGTACCTGTGCGAGCTCCTCATACTTTATTATGACACGTTCGACAACCTCGTGAAGAACGCTGCAGAATGGAAGCACAAGACAGTGATAGACATAAAAGGACACTGCAAGAACCCTGAAAAGTTCAAGGAGCCCCTGGTGGTCATAGACCCAGTAGACCCTGACAGGAACGTTGCAGCTGCCGTCAGCAGGAAGGTGCTCAGCAGGTTCATACAGACCTGCAGGGACTTCCTGAAGAAGCCTGGGCCGGACTTTTTCTTCAAGAAGAAAGAGGTGAACGTCAAGAAAGAGGCTTCTGGAAGGAACCTTGTGGGAATCGTGTTCAAGTATCCTAAGGAAACCGTGGAGGAAATAGTCTGGGCCCAGCTTGAAAAGCTCGCCAGAATACTCAAGGACGGCATGGAAAGAAAGGGCTTTGAGGTGCTCGGGTCAAGCTACTGGACCGACGAAAAATCAAAGTGCGCGGTGATACTGGACCTTAACACTACAGAGCTGGGCGCCTGGGAAAAGCACAGGGGGCCAGAGGTCTGGGACAGGGAAAACTGCGAAAGGTTCATAGAAAAGAACGCGAAGTACTTCTTCCGCAAGAGCAGGGTGTACGCGTGGAGGAAAAGGGACTGCACCAAGGCAGAAGAGTGCTTGAAGAAGATCATCGAAAGCGAAGAGCTTCCGAGCAGGCTTTCCAAGAACGCTAAGAAAGCGAAGGTGAAGAAAGGGCTGAACATACCCCGGGAAGCGCTGCAGGAGTACTTCAGGTGGTACGGTTGACGGGCCTGGACACCGTTCTGCGCTCTAAAGAAGTAGAGAAAGCGATCGCACTCGCCCTCGACTACCTGCAGAAGAGGATGACCAGACAGCTCGCCTCGCACTCTCTAGGACACCTTTACTACACCGCGAAAAAAGCGGTTGAAGAAGCGGTGAAAGAGGGAGTCAGGGATCCGGAGGTACTGCGGGACATCTTCATCTCGGGAATATACCACGATCTCGTAAGAACAGGGAAGACAGTGAGCGGCGAGAAGGACGCTGTCGTGTCAGCCAAAAAAGCTGAAAGAATGCTGGAGGGCGTGCTACCAGAAGAAAGGAGGAAGAGGATCTCGAAAATAATAAGAGGAGACGCGCCCGAAGCAAGGTACCTGTTCATGGCAGACTATTCTGAGTTCACGCCCTACAGGGCATACTCTTTCGGGTACTACGAGCACCCCATCCTAGGGCCAGCGGTCCTAGCGCTGCACAAGCTCGAGGGAGAGGACTTCAGGGACTTGTACTGGAAAGAAATGCGCAGAAAAGAAGAAGAGCTGAAAAGAATGGGGGTGGACGAGGAGAGGATACGAGAACTGAGAGAAAAAGCCAGGACAAGCGCCTTACAGCTTGAAGAAACCTACAGGAAAAGGTGGGGCGACAGAAAAGGAAGGAAAATGGCAGGACAGGCAGGAGTAGCCATTGAAGTCCACAGAATGAAAAAAGCTTTAAAAGAGCTGGGCAGAATGTTCCCAGGACTAAAGACAAGGTTCCCTAGGATATTCGAAACAGGAGGAACAAGCGTCACAAGAGTCCCGAGAAGACCCGTGTACCGGTACGAGAGAGGAAAACTGAGGAGAAGGAGAGCATGAAAAAAGTTGAAGACTATACTATTTCGGGGAACACGAGCCTGTCAGACCTTCTTGAGAACTGGGCTCGTGCAGGAGGTTTCGTGGCCAAAAAACTGGCGGACGCCGCGGACATCGTCCGGGAGATGACCGAAAGGGATGACTGCTATAACTTCCTGTCCTTCCCGGCGTGCATCATCTCAACAGGCCTTAGGGGAGTCATAGTCCAGTTGCTTGAGAAGAAAAAGTTTGACGCCGTGGTAACCACCTGCGGGACCCTTGACCACGATATCGCGAGAGCGTATGGGGAGTACTACCACGGGAGCTTCATGCTTGACGACGAGGAGGTTAGAGAAAAAGGTTTCTCCAGGCTCGGGAACGTGCTCGTGCCCACCAGCGTTTACGGGGACGAGGTCGAGAAAAGGGTAATGCAGTGGCTCCAGGAAATCTACGACGAGGGCAAGAGGGAGCTCGGGACCTACGAGCTCGTGTGGGAGTTCGGGAAAAGAATGCCTGAAAACACGATATGCCACCAGGCCTGGAAGAACAAGATCCCCGTGTTCATTCCCGGGATAACCGACGGGGCCATAGGCACTCACCTGCTAATGTTCTCTCAGGATCATTCCGACTTCAGGGTGAACGTGCTCAGGGACGAGAAGATGCTCTCGGACATCGTGTTCGATCATCCAGTGACAGGAGCGCTCATGATAGGCGGGGGCATCTCAAAGCATCACGTGATCTGGTGGAACCAGTTCAAGGACGGCCTGGACTACGCGGTCTACCTGACCAGCGCCCCAGAATGGGACGGGAGCCTGTCAGGAGCCAGGATGAGAGAAGCCATAAGCTGGGGGAAGCTCAAGGCCAGGGCAAGGTACGTCACGGTAGAAGGAGACGCGACCGTGAACCTGCCCCTTGTCGTGAGCAGGATACTATAGCAAAAAGGTTCTTTTGGCGCCCCCGCCGGGATTCGAAAGGGGAGACACCAAGGTTTCTCCCTCTACCCTCTTCCTTTCCAACATCCTGCATGGAAAATGAAACGCCCCCGCCGGGATTCGAACCCGGGTTACAGGCTGTTCGCGCAGCCCTTTCCTCTCTTTTCCGTGAATGCATCCTACTGGAATACTTGCCCTTTCTCTTCCACGAACCACTTGCCCTTTCTCTTCCATGAACTACTTGCCCTTTCTCTTTTCCGTGAACGCTTTTCTCTTTCGGGAAAGAGAAAAGGGTTCTCCGCAAGCCCGCGTCCTGTCCAGGCTAGACTACGGGGGCGTCTTTTGAGAGCGCGAACACGGAGTAGTTGAGTATGTCCTGCAGGTGCTGGTCCAGTTCTTTTATCCTGCCCTGCTTTGCAAGGCTTTTGGCCCGGAGTATTTTCACGAGCACTTGGTCTGTTATGGCCTTTTGGCTCATGTCCTTCCAGGCCTGCCCGTAGTCGTGTTCTTTTTTGGCCAGCAGTTCTTTTACCCTCGCGGTCACCTTGTTGTAAGCGTCCATTATCCTGTCAGCGTCCGCGTCCGGGACCTCTCCTGACCTCATTATTTTCTCGGTGTCAGGCAGGACTTCAGGGTACCAGAGCCTCATAAGCCCCATCACGCAGTAGTTTATTATCCCAAGGTATTCTGATTCAGCGCTTTCTCCCACCCTGTTTTCTTTTGTTTCCTGCAGGGTTCGGATTCTCTTGGCTTTTATCCAGAGCTGGTCCAGGAGCGATTCCCACCTTAGGATGGTCCACGCCAGCCCGTAGTCTCCGAGCTTTTTTTTGAAAACGCTCCTGGCCCTGGAGACCACGTTATCATAGTACGAAAGGTCTGGCATGGGAGAAAGTACGCGGAAGGTAGTATTAAACCCTTTGGGCAGGGAAACCGTCAGTTATAAAAACCCCGCGTGGGGAAAACTGCTTCTGAGGGTGATCAAATGGTGCTAAAGTGCAGCAGTTGCAACAGGGAAGTGTTCGACGACTACATAAAGTTCAAGTGCCCTGCCTGCGGCAAGTTAGAAATAATCAGGTGCGAGAAGTGCAGGGCCATGAGCGTGAAGTACACGTGCCCAGAGTGCGGTTTTGAGGGCCCGTGACAACAGGAGGATGATCAAGAATGGGAAAAGCGCTTGCTGTTTACAGAGTGTACCCTGAAGAGGGTGCTGATGTTGACCAGGTGATAGAAGAACTGAAGAAGATAGAGAAGGTGAAGGCCATAGAAAAAGAGCCCATCGCGTTCGGGCTCGTGGCCATAAAAGTGGGCCTCCTGCTTGATGACAAGCAGGACGATCCTGAAGAGTGGGAGAAGAAGGTCAGGCAGGCAAAGGGAGTCGGGGAAGTGGAGTCCCTGGAAGTGAGCCTGATCAGCTGAGTCGCCCTTCTTTTCTGAGGGTGCCTTCCTTTCTTTCTTTTTCTCTCTTGAGCGCGCGGCTTATGCGCTCTATTCTCTCGTGCAGGTACTCTATTTCTTTGAGCAGTTCTTCCCTTTCTTTCCCGCTCAGGGCTGATGCTTCCTCTTCAGCGTCCCACAGCATGGACTGGTACACCGTGAGTTCTGTCTCAAGCTCTTCTCTTCCTTTTTCCTTGCTGGAAACGAATTCAGAGTTTATTCTTTTGGAGAGGATGTCCTGGACCACACGGTTTTTCAAGGAGAGTCCCCTGAGCTCCAGGTCAGCCAGCGCATTCTGGAGCTTTTCGTACTTGTACCGCAGGACGTCCAGCCTCTGGCGTATTTCTTCAGCCTTTTCAGGGTCCCTTGAGAAGAGCTCCTGCTCTTCCTCTGCCTCGAGGATCGCGTTAAGAGTCTTTCTTATTTCTCGTTCTAGTGTTCTTCTGAGCCTGCGTTTTTCCGATTTTATCAGGTCTTTTTCCTTCCGGGTTAGTCTTATTCTCAGGACGCGGCTCATGAATTCCCTCCCTTGCGCGAGAGGACGGTTTTTATCAGGGTCCTCTTTTTCTGGATTTCTTCAAGGGTTTTGGACAGGACTTCTTTGTCCCCTTCGTCGATAGCGTGCGAGAGAAGGGTCTGGACATCATCCTCAAGCTCTTCCAGTCTCCTGAGCTCCATCCTAAGGAATTCTTCAGCGCCCTCTTTCTGGGGGACAAAAACCGATCTTATCTTTCTGGATAGCACGTCCTGAAGCACTTCGTCCTCTAGGGGGAGGCCTGACAGCTCCAGGTCCGCGAGAGACCTTGTGACCATAGCGTACTCTTTTTCAAGTTTTTTCTTTTCTTTTGTGAGTTCACGGACTGCTTTGGGGTCCCTGGACATCTCCTCCATCCTCGCTTCAACTTCTATCAGCTCGTTCAGCAGTTCCCTTGATTTTTCCTCCAGCTCCTCCTTTTTGCGTTCTAGGGCGTCGCGCAGGGCATTCTTCTCCTCCCTGGACAGATTTATCCTAAGAGTTTTCTTCCTTTTTCCCGCTTTTGTCCGGAGCATTTTCTTTTACCTCCAGAACATTTTTTATCCCGTTCCAGTGCCGGCCCTGCCAGTACACTTTCCCGCACCTGGGGCAGGCCCAGAACCTTTGGCTCCTCACCTTTTCCGGCACCCCAGGGGGGCGGGAGCCCACTTCCTTCAGCCGGGCGTTGCACTCCGGGCACCTTGATTTCTCAGGGAATTCTGGCTCAAGGCTGAACTTTTCCGCCACTTCTTTGAACTGTTCTGCAGGGTCTCTTGCCTTCACGTAGTACGCGTTTGGCGCTGACCTGGCGAGGGACTTGTCCCTGGTCAGCAGTATTCTTGCTCCTGACTCCTGCAGGACCTGCGCGTCTGAAAGGCTCTCGCCAGCGTGCTTGCAGTCGTACCCCGCCATCCTGAGCCACCGGCAGAGCTTGCCCAGCGTCACGTCACAGTAGAACTTCATGCTCGTTACTGGTAGGGTGCTGGATTAAATAATCGTTTCGGGAGAATATGGATCGTGATAAAAAGGATAGAGCTCGAGAACTGGAGGAGCCACGAGAGGACAGTGCTAGAGTTCAGCAGGGGCACGAACGTGCTCGTGGGGATCATCGGTTCTGGGAAGAGCAGTGTCATGAACGCCATGTGCTACGCGCTGTTCGGAACGTTCCCTGACCTACAGCAGAGGAGGCTCAAGCTGGACGACGTGATAATGAACAAGCCTTACCAGAAGAAGAGGGCGAGAGTGCTCGTGGCCTTCGAGCAGGACGGGAAGGAATATACTGTCGAGAGGGTGATAGAAAAAGGAAAGGGGAGTGTGGAAAACTTTTTCAGGGAGAACGGTGTCCTGATAGAAGGTCCTAATTCTAAGAGGGTGACTGAAAAGGTTTCTGAAGTGCTCGGGATATCCTACGAGCTGTTCTCTAAAGCAGTCTACTCCGAGCAGAACAACCTGGAGTACTTCCTGGAAATCCCCCGGGGCCAGAGGAGGCAGAAGATAGACGAGCTGCTGGGAATAACCCGGCTGGAGAGAGCGCGTAAGAACAGTTCCAAGGCTGTTAGGGAGCTAAAGCAGAGGATCGAGATCCTGGAGGAGGAGGCGGCGAGGGCACCCTCAGAAGAGGAGGTGGCCCGGAAGAGGGAGGAGGTCAGCGCTCTCGAGCGCGCCATCCGGGAACTGGAGGATAGGGAGGCGATGCTCGGGAAGGAGCTCAGGATCGCGGAAAAGCGGTTGGAGGAAGAAGAGAGGAGGGAAAAGGAGCACTCGCGGCTGTCGATGGAGCTCAAGAGAGAAGAGGGAAGAGCCCTTGCCCTGAAGGAAAAGGCTTCGGGCAGTAGCAGGCCTGAAAAAGAGGTCAGGGAAGACCTTGAACGTGTGAGAAGAGAAATAGAAACGGCGAGGGACGCTGAAGAGAAGAGGAAAGCGCTTGAAAGGGAAGCATCAAGGCTCAAGGGAGTGATCAGCTCCCTGGAGGAAGAGGCTGAAGAGATAAAAGAAGAGATGCAGGGCCTACCCGATCCTGAAAGGGTAAAGGCCAGGGCAAAGGATCTGGAAGAGGCCCTGGTGAAAGCGAAGACCGAGAGAGAATCCGCCCTGACGAGGGCAAGAGAGATTGTTAAGGAGATAGAAATGCTCTCGGGAAAGGACACCTGCCCGTTGTGCGGCAGCAGGGTCCAGGACCCTGAAAGGATAGTGAAAGAAAAAGAGGCTGAACAGAAAGCGCTTGAGGAAAAGGCAAGAGAACTGGACAGGAGGATAGCCTCTCTCTCCAGAGAAAAAGAAGCAGTGGAACGGGACACGCGCAGGGCGTCACGCAGGCAGTTCCTCGCGAGCAGGCTTCTGAGGATAGCGGAAGAGGCCAGGCTAAAGCGCGAGGAACTCAGGAAAGCTGAAGAGGCACTTGCAACACTGAAAGCAGGGGACGTGAGCGCACTATTGCAAGAAGAGTCCCGGCTACTGAAAGAGCTTGAGATCGCGAAGGCGAAAACAGAGTACCAGGAGGCTGTTAAACGGATAGAAACCCTGAAGAAGGAGATTGAGAAACTCGGGCACGATCCAGGCAGACTGGAAAGAGTGAGGAGAACGTGCGAGGACCTGAGGGCCCAGCACGCTAGAACCGTGCAGGAGATAACTGGAGAAAAAAGACTTCTCCTGGAAAAGAAGCAGGCCCTGGAGAGGCTTGAAAAGGAGAGAGCAGGGGCACTGAAGGCCCTGGAGGAAAAGAAGGCGTGCGAGAAGGCGATCTCACGGTTCCTGTTCCTCGAGAGAGTGTTGGCAGCAGGCCAGGATCAGCTGAGGAAAGAGTTCATAGCAGAGGCCAACGAGGCTCTGAAGGAAGTCTGGAAGAGGATATACCCCTACGAGGACTACCAGAGCCTGAAACTGGATGTTGAAGAAGGGGATTACATCCTAAAACTGCTGACCAGAGGAGGGGAGTGGGTTAACGTGGAGGGAATAACCAGCGGGGGAGAAAGGAGTATCGCGTGCCTTGCCCTCAGGATAGCCCTCTCTTTCGTGCTGGCCAGGAACCTGAGCTGGCTGGTCCTGGACGAGCCCACCCACAACCTTGATAGGAACTCTGTCAGGGAGCTTGCGAGAACACTCAGGGAAAGCCTGCCGCAGATAGTAGAACAAGTGTTCATAATAACCCACGACGAGGAACTAGAGGCCGCTGCGAGCGGGACATTGTACGTGCTGGACAGGAAAAAAGAAGAGGACGAGCCCACAAGGGTAAAAAAAGAGGTCTTACAAGACCTGCTGTTTTGAGGTTAGTGAGTTATATATACTATTTTTGATACAAAAACAATGGTGAAATAGTATGAATATTAATATAAAACTCGAAGGGATTCTTGAGAAAATAATAGAAAACGCGATAAAAAAGGGGCTGGTTAAAACGAAAGCAGAAGCGGTGAGACTAAGCGTGCTGGAGCTGGGAAAAGAGTACGGACTATTAGAAGAACCTGAGCTTAACGAGAAGACCATCCGAGAACTAAGAAAAAGAGAAAAGCAAAAGCCCGTGAAGGCCAAATCTTTAAATGAGTTATTCAGGTGAGCCTTTGTACGAACTTTATTATCATAAGGCAGTCAAAAAAGAAATAATAAAGCATTGTAAAAAGAATAAGAACCTAGAAACAGCTATCAGAAAGAAGATAAAACAGATTCTTAAAAACCCGTATCAATTCAAACCCCTGAGAAAACCTCTTCAAAACAAGAGAAAAGTTCACATTCTCTCGTGCTATGTGTTGATATATTCTATAAAAGACGGGAAAGTAATCTTAGAAAAATTCGGGCACCATGATGAGGTTTACAAGTGAACTGTTCACAGGACCTTCTCTTTTGAGAGCCTCACCAGGTACCCTGCCGCTATGTTCCTAGGGGTCTTTGACTGGAACACTCCCATTTCCTTGAGCACCTGCTTGTTGTGCTCGAAGTCTGTTGTGAACTTGTCCGGGAACCTTCTCTTCAGTTCCTTTATCTTGTTCGTGAGGCTAGTGTTTCTCTGCTTCCCCAATCTTCTCACCCTTTATGTTGTAATACTCTACTTTCCCGTTCGGGTATTCTCTTATTATCGAGAAGGGCAGCACGCCCTTCCTCATCTCTTCCTTGGCTATTTCAGGGGCCTCCATCCCCTTCTTCACTCTTATCAGGGGAGGCGCTCCCCTTGAAAGCTGTAGTACTCTGACACCTACTACCCTAGCAATCTCAAAACGAGTGAGCATCAAGCCACCCTCCAAAGAACCGGAAAGTATTCTAACAAAAGCGGTTTAAAAAGGTTTCTGAACCCGGCGGGAGGAACAACCGCTCGCTATCCCTCCGAGTGTTACAGGAAAGCTCCCGCATCCTTCTTCTCTTTTTCCTGCTTCTCCTCGTATTCCCGGGTCGCCTGTTCAAAGTCTTTCCCGAGCCCTCCCTCTCTTGACCTCCGCTTCCTGATTTTCAGGAAGAGAGGGAAGTTCACGGCTTCTCCCACGAGAATGCCTTCCCCGACCCTAAGGCTCGTGATGCTGTCCAGGGTGCTCTGGTCTATTCCCTCGCTGGACTCTCCTATGTGCTTCAGGTCGTACGGGTTCGTTACCCTGAGGATCAGCTGGGTGTTGCACTGGGAAAGGGCGGTGGTGCTGAGCCTGACAGGCCTCTGGCTCACCAGGCACAGGCTCGCCCCGAACTTCCGGCCTTCTCTTGCTATGGTCTCTATTATCCCCCTGCTGATGCTGCTGGACTCGTTCCCCGCAAAGTTATGCGCTTCTTCCACAAAAAGCACGAACGGAGGAATCCTCCCATCCCTCCTGGCCCAGAAGAGGTTCCTGGAAACCCATGCCCCAAGCACTTGTTTCTTGTACAGGTTGGTCTCGCTCGCAAGGTTTATCACGCTAAGTGCTCCTGGCCTGGCAAGATCCTCCACAGAGATGTTTCCTGTCCTGTCAAACAATCCTGTCCCAGCGAGCTGCTCCAGCCACGCGTTCAGGGCCCTGGCTGTGGATCCTCCGACCTTTTGCTCGACAGCGTCCATGACATCGGCCAGGTCGTACGGGCCTGATCCTGCGGACTGTCTCGCCCGCAGGTCCGCGAGCACTCCCCCAAGCTCTCTTTTCTGGACTTCTGTCATTCCAGGCATGAAAAGGGAATAGTCTGACACGGTCAGGCTTGGGACTGGGATCCTGACGTTCTCGTAAACCCTTGTCCGGGAGGCGTACGCAGGGTCTTCAGCGAATCCAGTGTACTCTCCGTGCACGTCCAGCACTATCACGGCTGGCCTCGCCTGCTCCCGGTCCAGCAGTTCTTCTATCATCACGCTCACCGCGTACGATTTCCCTGCCCCTGACATGGCGAGGACCGCGACGTGCTTCTGGAACATCTTGCTGAGGCTTACCCTTACCGGAATCCCATGATGCTCCAGAGAGCCCAGGTGCAGGCCGTTCGGGTCAAAACCGAGGAACCTTTCCAGTTCTTCAGCCGAGGCGACGCGGACTTCTGATCCCGGAGAGACGGCCTGGAAGGGCCTTCTTATGCCCTCTTCAGATAGAACCCCGTATACCCTGACCCTGGCGGTCTCAAGCTCCCAGTCCCTGGCAGGAAGCTTTTCGGGGATCGAGCCAGACCTTTTCATGGTCTCCGGGCTCTCGTAGTACCTGTTGCTCCGGTAGACCTCTGTAACCATCCCGATGACAGTGCCGTCCTGTGAGTCCACGGCCACGAACATGTTCTTCTTCACTGGCTCAGAGGCCACGAAGTAGTATTCGAGCGTGCTCGGGCTCGAGTCCAGTGACAAAACCCTACCGATCATGGGATATCACTCAAACGTATTTTTCAAATTCTTTGGGATCTATCCTTGCGAGCTTGAGGGCTCCAAGCAGTGTTCCTTTCTTGAGGGACTTGTGCAAGGGAACAACCGTTCCTATTTTTCCTTGTTCTGTTTCTTTTGACAACCGAACGTGGCTTCCTTTCCTGCCACTTATTTTGAAACCAAAATGATTACAGAGTATCCTAACAACCTTTTCCCCGGAAAGTCCTTTAAGTTTTGACAACCCTCTCCTCCCCGGCACGTACTTCGAACGTTGTTAGTAGAGTGGGACTTTCTTCGGGCAGGGGAAATTCTTCTAGATACAGTTCAGTAGCCTCTTTAAGGTTCTTGACAGCCTCTTCTATGGTCTTTCCTTGGCTAACGGTTCCCACTTCAGGGCACTCTGCCACGTACATATCCTCTTCCTTGTGTATCACGGCAGTCAGGACAACCATGCTTTACACCACATTCTCTTCTGCTTTTCCAGGTTAATAACCCTGCCGATCATGATCATCACCTGAAAGGCCTTCTTTCCCTCCGGAGCGAGAGGCCCTGGTCTGTCCAGTACGCTTCCGCTTCTTTTAACCCTATCTTTGCCCTGAGGTCAGCCTCTATTATCGGCGCGGGTATCCCGTAGTCAGGAGAGACCGTGAGGCTGGCCAGCCATGCCGCCAGATCCTCTGGCCCGTACCTCCCGTTATCGTAGTACTCCACGCGCACGGGCATGTCATTGTTGGGCCGGTAGTAGAAGAACCTTATCCGCTCAGCATGCTCTTCCGGAACATCCGAGAGTATTGGGTGTTCCCTGGAGTGCTTGGAGTAAGCGAAGGACTCGGTCATCTGCCCCGGGCCCAGCTTGTGCGCTAGCACCAGCGTGTCGTTTTTTCCGGTGAGCGTGCTCGCTCTGGAATCCTCCACGATTCCTGCCAGCGTTTTCCCCTGCGCGGCGCGCGAGTATAGTTCCACGTACTCTCCCAGCACCTGCTCGTACAAGCTCTTTCCCGCGCCCCAGGGCTTGTCCTGGGGCTGCATCACGAGCGACCCGTCGAGCAGGATCATGTCCGCGCGCCCGCAGGCGTCCAGCGCGCGGGAAACCTCTTTCCTGAGCCTGTGCAAGCCAGGAACGTCAAGCTCGTCCGCGATCACGGCAGGCTCTCCCAGGCCCAGGTACTCTGTTCTTTTAAGGATTCCTCTCTCGTATTCCATGACGGCAGCCACTGTTCTGAGGAGGATTAGGGTCACGCCAGGAAGTTTTCGGACGCTGATCCCCCCGTCCACTCCCGCGACAGTTCCCGAGAACGGTTCGTCGGGAATGTTCAAAACGCGCACGCTGAGGGCTGATGCTGCTGCTTCGTGCTCTCTTCTTATCCTTTCTATCAGCTGGGGGATCATGCGTGTCATATTCTGACCGGCAGGGTAAAAAAGGGTTTCCAACCCAGATAAGAGCGTGGCAAGGAAACTGAAAAAGGTCTTTGGAGCCCCAGCATGCGTCCTGGGAAACAGGCTTGTGATTGCTGACCTGCACGTTGGGATAGAGAAGGAACTGGCAAAGGAGGGTATTCGGGTCAGGGTAGACCCTTCCCCGATGCTCGAGGAGATCCTCAGGCTCCTGAACCTGACCAGGGCAAGAGAACTGCTTGTGCTCGGGGACTTGAAGCACGACGTGTACGGGGCGTCATGGCAGGAGAGAAAAGCCCTGCAGGAGTTCGTGGAAAACATTCCCGTTCCTGTGACATTGTTCAAGGGAAACCATGACGGCGGGATAGAGGAATGGCTTGACATCCCGGTTGTCCAGCCCCAGGGGAAAAGGGTCCTGGGATACTGGCTGTTGCACGGGCACGCCAGGCCTCCTGAGGAAGAAAAGGGTCCTTTCCTGGCAGCACACTCTCACCCCGCTCTGTCTTTCCAGGATCCCTTCGGTGGCGTCAGCGTAGAGAAGGTCTGGGTGGAACAGGAAGACTTAATAATCATGCCCGCGTTTAATCCCCTGATAGGAGGAAGTGATGTCAGGAAAGGGATTGCCGGACCCATGAAAAAATACTATGACCCGAAAAAGGCGAGGTTGTTCCTGTTGGACGGCTTGGAGGTCAGCGTATGAAGCAAGTGATCGTGGTCAGGAAGGACCTGAAGCTCCCTAAGGGGAAGCTCGCTGCCCAGGCCGCGCACGCTGCGGTGGCTGCCGCGGACCTCGCGAGGAAAAAGTGTCCTGAAAAGTGGAAGAAGTGGAAGCAGGAGGGCATGGCAAAGATAGTCGTGTACGTGGCCGACAAGAAAGAACTGTTCGAGCTAAAGGAAAGGATTCCTGACAAGATACCGAAGGCAGTGATAACGGACGCTGGAAGGACGGTCGTGGCCCCCGGGACCGTGACGTGCATGGGAATAGGGCCCTGGGACGAGGAAGAGCTTGACAAGTACACGGGAGAACTGAAACTGGTGTGATGCCGTATGGGATGGATACTAAAGCGGAAGAGGGACTTGAAAAAGCTGTTGCTGGGGCTCAGGAGAAGGCAGGAGTCTCCTGAAGCGAGAAGAGCGAGGGAGAAAATCCTGGCGCACTCTAAAAAGCTGGACATGCTGCTGGAAAAGAAGAGAGAGCAGGCCCTGAAAAACCCTATGTACCACAAGGTGGCTGCGAGGATGAAGTCTGACAAGAAGTTCAGAGAAGCCGCTAGGATGGTCGTGGAATCAGGAGGGGACGTGGAAGCGAAACTGAACGCGGTGGAGTACCTGAAGGCGCAGGGAGTGCCGGAACTGGAAGCATACGATTTCGCGGACACGGTCGCGATCCTGTAGAGAAAGGGCCTGGGAGATGTGCTAGTGACCCCTAGAAAGAAAAAGAAGAAGTGAGAGATGGATGGCGAACCCAAACTATCAGAGAGGCTACCGGCTCGAGTACAGGACAAGGAAACTCCTTGAGGGCATGGGCTGGAAGGTTCTCAGGAGCCCCAGTTCCAAGGGAGAAGCGGACATTATCGCGTTCAACAGGGACGCCAAGATACTCGTGCAGTGCAAGACAACAGCCAAGAACGCGTTGTACGTTTACGGGCTGGAAAAGCTCGTGCGGGAAGCAAAAGAGTACGGGGCAGTCCCTGTCCTGGCGTACTCTTTCCTCAGGACCCCAGTATACGGGGCGGTAGTGTCAGCCGGGAAGTTCAAGGCAAAAAAAGGGGGTGAAGAGAACACCAGGCTGGAAGAACTTTTAAAGAGGATCGCGTAGAAAAGGAAAAGGAGGTTTTAATCATGGTCGTGGGCATTCGCGTGGAAGAAATCATGCACAAGGGGATCATAACCGTGGACAAGAGCGCCAGCGTGACCGAAGCAGCCAGGGTGATGGCGCGCGCTGGCGTAGGAGGGCTCATAGTCACTGATATTAACGGTCCTGTAGGCATAATCACGGAAGGGGACATAATAAGGAGGGTGCTAGCAGAAGGCAAGGACCCGAAGAAGACCCGCGTCGAGGAAGTGATGAGCGCGCCCCTGAAGACCGTGGGCAGGAAAACTGACCTGGAGACCGTGGCAGAAAAAATGAGGGACTACAACGTTGACAGGCTCCCGGTAACCGGAGAGGACGGGAGGATAATAGGTATAATAACAGAAAGGGATCTCGTGAGAACAGAGCCTGACCTGATACTAATAACCAGAGAAAAACGGGTTCTGGAGAGTATAAGGGGACAGAGGCCAGCAGAGCTCAGGTACTCGGGAGTGTGCGAGTCCTGCGGCAACTACTCTGAAGATCTCATGCTCACACCAGAAGGGCTTCTTTGCCCAGAATGCAGAGGAGAGTGATAGCATGCTCGTGAAAGACTACATGATCGGAGAAGCGTACGTGGTCGGGCCGGAAGAGCCTCTGGCCGCGGTGAGAAACCTTTTCCTCAAGAGAAAGCTTGAAAGCGTGCTCGTTTACGATGAAGAGCCGCTTGGGATAATCACAGAAAGAGATCTTGGAAAGGCTTTCTTCGAAGAAAAGAGGCCTATTGACGCCGTACCGGCCAAGGACATAATGTCCTCACCTCTCATAACCATAACCCCTGATGCTAGCGTCTACGAGGCCGCCCGGGTAATGGCGGAGAACAGGATAAGCACCCTCCCAGTAGTACAAGGGAAGGAGGTTCTGGGGATACTCCCCAACACTCACCTGCTCAGGTTTTTCATTGAGCACCACACCGGAGACGCGCCCATGTCCGAGGTCATGACACCTGAAGTGATCACAATAACAGAAAACCATTCCATATTCCGGGCCCTGAAGCTGATGAAAGAGCATGACATTGACAGGCTCGTGGTCGTGCGCGACAACAAGGCAGTCGGGATCCTCTCCGACACTGACATAAGTTTCTCAGGGTTCGGGCTCAAGCCCAAGAGGGTCACGTTCATCAGGAAGACGGTCAGGGGAGTCAGGCACGAGCACGTCAAAGTATTCCCCCTAGTGGTAGGGGACCTCATGAGGACCAGAATAGAGAAGGTCAAGCCCTTTGACGACGCGAGCCTGGGGGCCAAGAGAATGCTTGACAAGAGGATAGGAAGCGTCCTGGTCATGGAAGGAGACACTCTCCTGGGAATATCAACAAAGACAGACTACGTGAAATGGCTCGCAGAGCACGGGAAATAATATTTTATAAACCCGTTTTCACAGAATATTTAACGGCGTGGGGGATGAACCCCGGTGAAAGGTGAGCCGAGGGACAATACCACGCCGTACAATCTCCCCATCCCCAATATCACCAGATCACGCTCACACCCTTTAACAAAAATCACCGAAAACAGTTCGGACAACACGCTGGAAGGGCGTGGGCTAGTTCTGGGTATTGAGGGTGGGAAGACACCCCTTAAAAGGTAGTCCAGGATGACAAGGGCTGAAAAACTAGAACTCCTATTGCAGGAGCTCAGGGAGAACAAGAACACCAAGATAGTAGAAGGCAGCAAGGACAAAAAAGCCCTGGAATCGCTCGGGATAACCAACGTGATCACCTGCAGCAAGAGCCCACAGCAGGCTGCAGGAAAGGCAAGCGATCCCGCAGTGATACTCACGGACTACGACCGGACAGGGAGAAGGCTCGCGAGCCTTCTCGTGGAACTATTACACGATCTCGGGAAGACAGCTGACCTCAGCTACCGCAGGAGGCTCAGAAAGCTTTCCGAGATAACCAGGATAGAAGAACTTCCGAAAAAAATTGAAAAAATTCGCAGAGGTGAAGCTTGTGGCAAAAACGTATGTTGATACTGTCAAGTACGTTATAAACGCGGAGTTTGACATAAGCGGTGTGGTTGAAAAGCCTGACATAATAGGAGCCATATTCGGGCAGACCGAAGGGCTCCTGGGAGACGACCTGGACCTCAGGGAACTCCAGAAGTCAGGCAGGATAGGGAGAATAGAAGTAGACCTGCACACCGAGAAGGGAAGGACCAAAGGAAACATCACAGTGCCCAGCAGTATGGGGAGGATAGAGACAGGGCTCCTGGCAGCAGCCCTTGAAACAGTGGACAGGATCGGACCCTGCGAGGCAAAGATCAGGGTCACAGAAGTAGAGGACACCAGGACCAAGAAGAGACAGTACATAGTGGAAAGAGCCAAGGAAATACTAAAGAAGATGATAGAAAAACAGCTGCCGGAAAGCAAGGAACTCACAGAACTCGTCAGGGAAGAGGTCAAGACCTCGGAAATAACAGCCTGGGGTCCTGAAAAACTGCCAGCAGGACCAGCAGTGGATTCGTCTGATGAAGTGATAGTGGTCGAAGGAAGGGCTGACGTGCTCAACCTGCTCAAGTCAGACCTGGACAACGTTGTGGCCCTGCAGGGCAAGAACATCCCAAAGAGTGTTGTGGAACTGTCTCACAGGAAGACAGTAACCCTCTTCCTTGACGGCGACAGAGGAGGAGACCTGATAGTCAAGAACTTCCTGGAAGCAGGAGGAGAACCAGACTTCGTGGCAAAAGCGCCTGACGGGAAAGAGGTGGTAGAACTTACCCAGAAAGAGATCCTCAAGTGCCTCAGGAGAAAACTGCCCTTGTCAGAGTTCATGAGCCACACCTTCCGGGACTACGAGCACAAGGAAGAAAAACCCAGGGCACGCAGGAAGCAGGAAGATCCTCTGACCAAAATGGAGGACACCCTGAACAAGCTCGCGGGAACCCTGAAAGCAGTAATGTTCGACAAGAACATGAAAGAAATCAAAGAAATTCCCGTGAAAGAACTGGCCAGCACCCTGGAAAAAGAAAAGGGAGTGCACGCAGTAGTCCTGGACGGGATAGTCACCCAGAGGCTCGTGGACATCGCGGACAGGAAAGGAGTCAAGTACCTTGTCGCGGTAAAGCAGGGCAATCTCAAGCGAACAGGAAAAGTAGAAGTATACACAGCAGGATAACCTCAAACCCCCTCCCTCTTATTTTTAGGGTCAGACATCCTCTTCTGATTGCAAACACCTGAATACTTCAGCATTTCAAACAGGACCCCACGTACGTTCCAGAGCCTGGAAACCAGAAAAATTTTTAGAGGGGGTTAACACCCTCTACTCCACGAACAAGGAGCCGGATAAAAAAAGGAATAGAATGCCTTGCGGAAAACCCTTTCTTAAAAAGAAGCGGTTGTGACATCAAAAGACTGGAAGGACATTATACCCCTGTATTCCAGAGGCTCCGGATAGGAGACTACAGAATAAGTTATACGATAGAAAAGCGGAAAGTCAAGATAACCGAAATATTGCGCAGAAAAAAGGCTTACAAGTTCCTGGACTAAGAACCAAGAAAACACACAATTTCCGCGGAATTCTATCGGAAGCTGGGATACTCTGACTTCGCGAGAGTGATGTGCAAGCGGCTTAAAGAAGAGAAGGACCGTCAAGGTTTTTAAGCTGCTTCAGGGGAATATGAGGCAGGAGAGAGTGGTGCCTGATGCTTGACATCAAGCTGTTCAGAGAAAACCCTGACCTGATAAAACAGGATCTTGTCAAGAGGGGAGAAGACCCCAGCATTGTTGACAGGATCGTTGAGCTGGACAGGGAATGGAGGCAGACCAAGAACGAGCTGCAGAAGCTCCAGCACCAGAGGAACCAGGTCACCAGGGAAATTGCTGAGCTCAAAAAGAAGGGAGAGGACGCGAGCCAGAAGATCGCGGAAATGAGGGAAGTCAACAAAAGAATAAAAGAAATGGAAGAGAGGGCAAGAAAACTTGAAAAAGAGAGGGATGACCTGAGGCTCAGGGTCCCGAACCTCACTCACGAGAGCGTGCCAGTAGGAAAGGATGACAGCGACAACGTCACGATCAGGACATGGGGAGAGCCCATCAAAAAGGACTTTGAGCTCAAGCCCCACCAGGACGTGCTCGAGGCCCTGGGGCTGGCGGATTTTGACGCTGCGGCCCAGGCGAGCGGCAGAGGATTCTACTATCTGCTCGGACAGGCCGCGATGCTGGACCTCGCGATACAAAGATTCGCGTTGGACGAGCTCAGGAAAAAGGGTTATGTGATAGTCGAGCCTCCCCTGATGCTCAGGCGGAGGGCAATGCAGGGCGCGGTGGACCTGAGTGCGTTCGAGGACGTCCTGTACAAGGTGGAAGACGAAGACCTTTACCTGATAGCCACTTCAGAACACCCCCTAGCGGCCCTGCACATGGACCAGGTGATAGCAGAGGAGAGTCTTCCGCTAAGGTATGCTGGAATAAGCCCGTGCTTCAGGAAGGAGATAGGATCCCACGGGGTTGACACAAAGGGATTGTTCAGGGTCCACCAGTTCAACAAGATAGAACAGTTCGTCTACAGCATGCCTGAAAAGTCATGGGAAGAGCACGAGAGAATGATAGCAATAGCAGAAGAACTCTTCCAGAAACTGGAAATCCCGTACAGGGTTGTTAACGTGTGCACGGGGGACCTTGGAGGCACTGCTGCCAAAAAGTATGACATAGAAGCGTGGATGGCGAGACAGGGAACTTACAGGGAAGTGGTCAGCTGCTCGAACTGTACCGACTACCAGGCCAGAAAACTTAACATCAGGTACCAGAGGAAGAACGGGGAAAGAGGAGTGCTGCACACCCTCAACTCCACAGCAATAGCCACAGGGAGGGCGATGGTCGCGATAATAGAAAACAACCAACAACCGGACGGCACTGTCGTGATACCGAAAGTGCTCAGACCGTACATGGACGGGCAGGAAGTCCTGGAGCCCAGGAAAAAACCAGTAACTTATTAAAACCCCTAAACCCCCAATAAACGTGCCCTTCTTCTCCTGTTGGGCCCATAGCTCAGTCTCCCTTCCGCCGCACTGCGGAGGAAGCGGCTGAAGTGGCAGAGCACCAGGCTTTTAACCTGGGTGTCGGGGGTTCGAATCCCCCTGGGCCCGCTATAGGGACAACCTACGGTTTTATACCAAGAACCCCCTGGGTTCTTGGATAATCCAAAAGGCTTCGCCTTTTGGTATTCCCCTATTACCCCTTTCCCTTCTAAATTTTTCTTTACCCTCCTCACCCGAATA